>JBDKKQ010000460.1:0-16213 GCA_039796015.1 Verrucomicrobiota bacterium | reverse complement strand
CGGGTCAAACCTCTGCTCGAACACGGGGTGCTGCTCTCGGTGGGTCAGGCCTTTGACGTGAACGCCGGGCTGCGAGCCGATGCCCCAGGCTGGATGCAACGCTGCGGCCTGACCTGGCTTTACCGGATGGCCTCGGAACCGCGCCGTCTCGTCGGGCGCTACCTGCACCACAACTCCCTGTTCTTAGGCTACCTGGTCTGGGATGCCATTCGGGGAACGGTCTTCCAACCCAAACCCAACCGCCTGGGCGGGATTGGAGACCCGGGTACACCCCGGCGCTGACTCCGAATTGCCAGCTCCGGCTCGCCTCATCGGCGGCGGACGGTGGGCCGGCCGGTTTCGCGCACACCGGGACGATGCAGTTGGGAGGAACGGGGTGGCGCAGCAAATTCAGTCGCACGAGGAGGCGAGAGTGAGGCGAGAGTGAGGCGCAAGCCGTGCTGAGGGCCGTGACGAACCAACAACCTTGCTCTCGCAGAAGAAGATGCAGAAACCAGGATTCATCCCATCACATCGTGGGCTCAGGCGACCGAAGCCACCTCGGCTTGAAACAAGTCTTCGGAGGCCGTTCGGCACAGGCCCAGAAATGTTTCCTCGGCCAGAGTCAGGCGGCGCGTGCGCCAGTGGAGGGCTCCCCAATCCCGGCGGGCCTTGCGACGTCCCAACGGCAGTGCCACCAGTGATCCATTGCGCAATTCGGGCGCGGCGACCCAAGGTGCCAAAATGCCTACCCCGAGGTTGAGCTTTGCTAGTTCTTTCAGGGCCTCGAAGCTGCCCATCTCGATGACCGTGTGGAGCACGATGCCCTCCTCCCGGAAATAGGCATCGAGGATGCGCCAGGAGAGGCTGCGCTTGCCATAGACGACAACGCTCTGCCGGGAGATTTCCGCCCGAGGTACCGAGCCGGAGAGGGCCCAGGGATGCTTGGGTGAGGCGATGAACGACAGCTCATCTGAGAAGAGTGGCACGAACTGGAAGCGTTCCTCGGACCTGGGCTCGAGCGTGAGGGCCAAGTCGGCCCGGTTCGATTCGATCATCGCCACAGCCGAGGCCGAATCGCCGGCCTCCACGCTGATGAGGCTCTGGGGGAAGCTTTCCTTGAACTCCCGCAATACCGCCGGCAGCAAGTAGGCGCACAGGGCGGCCGGAGCCACGATTCTCAGACGCCCCACCCCCCATTTGCCCAGTCGCTCGATGCCAGACCGGGCGCTGGACATTTCCTGAAGCACCCGGTCGGCATGGACCAAAAGCTGTTCGCCCGCTTGGGTCAGTAAGACTTTCTTGCCCAACCTGTCCAAAAGACGACAACCCACATCGGTTTCCAAGGCTTTCATGGAATGACTGACCGCCGACTGGGTGAGGAACAGTTCGCGGGCCGTCTGCGTGAAACTGCCCGTTCGAGCCAGGATGACAAACGCGTGGAGCTGACGACTGTCGAGGGGCGCATTCATTCATGAAACGGGTTCATCCAAAACTTCGAAACTCAGAGAAGCAGATGACAGGCCGATCGCCCTGATCGACTTGAGGATGATCCAAGAAATGCAGCAACCACCTGATTTAGGTGATGCCGGAAACGCCCTGACCTCGGCCAGAGCCCGAACTATTCCGCGGTAAAATCGGGGATGACGTGGCGTCTTCTTGCGCTCGGCGAGGAGCGAGGGTCAGGCGATCTGAGGCCATCTGAGGCCGATCTGGCCTGTGCTTCTCGGGCCCGTTGAAGCTAAAGCTGGAGCTTTATTCCCGGCGCGGGTTGTAGGTCTCCTGGCGCCGCAGGCTGGGGGTGTTGAGAAGCTCTGGGACCGATTCTTTCGTTGGGAGCCAGCAGGCCAGGAATGTCCCCTGCGGCTTGCCACTAGCCCCATTGATAATCTCACCGCCACCGGCCTCGGCCCTAGATGCCGACGCCGTGTTTTCAGAGAAATCTGGGTGAACCGGCGAACCGGAGCCCCAGCTGTCCAACCCTTCTAGCCCCCGCGGGCGAGGTCTCCCGACCTCAAACCGAAACCCGCAGCGCTCAACGCGACTTCACCGACTTAGTTCTGCGTGACGCCCCGGAAGTGATCGGTCCGAAAAGGTGAGGCCGGCAAACCGCTGCCATTGATCAAATTCAACACCGGGAAATCATCCCAGCCGTAGCGAATATGAAGCGGGTGCGCCACCTGAGGAGCATTTAACCGAATACTGGACCCAGAAATTTCGGCCGTGGCCCAATGCCAGACGCCGTCCTTGCCGGCCAAAGCAAATCCCTTGGGCGCCGCACCATCCGAAGTTTTGAGACCCCGGGCGTGGTTCAGGTTTAGGATCAAGGTCGATCCAGAATGCCCCTGCGAAGCATAGATCGGCCCACTCGACTCCACCGACTTTCCATGGGCAATGGTCTGGGCCAGCAACGCTAGACGGGCTCCGACCAGGGCTTTGCGGGTGGGATGGATGTCATCCTTATCGCCCACGTCGGTGATGACCGCGATACCCACGTGGGGCAGCGTCTCGGCGACGTGGTTCTGGGCCTCGCGCAGTTCAGCCCAGTCGCTCTGGACCGGCTTTGCGGTGATGTCGGCGATCGAGCGCTTGCGGTTCTTGTCCCAAGGCGCCAGCTGGACGGCCAAAAAGGGGAAATCGCCCTGATTCCAATCGGAGCGCCAATTACGAATCATGTCGGCAAAGAGGCTGCGATACTGCCAGGCCCGACCCGCGTTGGACTCACCCTGGTACCAGATGGCCCCGGCAATTGCGTAAGGCATGAGCGGGCGCAGCATGCCGTTGTAGAGTTCGGCCGGGCACCACGGGGCTCCCGGAGCTCCCTGACTGAACTTCTCCCCCTTGGCTTCGGCCGCAGCCTTGGCAGCACGCCATTTCGACAACGCTGCTTCATGGGCACGATGGATCGGGACGTACGGGTCGAGGATATCCCGGGTGTAGAGATGGTTGTCCTTGATCGACTCTTCGCTCATCCACACCTCGGCCGGAGATCCGCCCCAACTGGTGTGGATCAAGCCCACAGGAACCCCCAGAGCCGGCTGCAAATCTCGGCCGAAATAGTAGCCGACGGCAGAAAAGCGCCGGACCGCCTCGGGCGAGGCCGTGCCCCAGGCGTGCGCGGCATGATTGAGTTCGGTCTGCGGAACCGAGGAACGCCGCTTGGTGACGGTGAAGAGGCGTAAGTTCGAGTTGGCACTGGAGGCGATATCCGCCGCCGGCTCGAAACTGGCCGACAGAGGCCACTCCATGTTGGACTGTCCCGAACAAATCCAAACCTCGCCGACAACCACATCGCTCAGCACGACGGTGTTGTGTCCGCGGACCTGGAGGTTACGCCCTTCGGCGGTGGCTTTCAGAGCCTTGAGCCGCACCGACCATCGACCATTTTGGGCCACGGTGGAGACGCTCTGACCCGCGAACTCCACGGTCACCGTCTCACCGTCGGCCGCACGCCCCCAGACCGGCACCGGCCTGCCCTGTTGCAGCACTGCGTGATCGGTAAAGAGCGAATGGAGCGACACGTCGGCCCGAACAAGGCCCAGGCCCAAGGTCAGACCAGTGAACGCCATGAACGCGCCACGGAGGATGTTTGCGGGATGCACGAAGGCAGTTGAACCGCAGCCAGGGCACCGAGGTCAACGCGGGATTTTGCTCTCGGAGGACCCACGACAGAAGCCGAAGGCCCGGTCAGGAGTCTGCTCGATGAGGTTCCGGGTGCTCCATCGCACCCGCTCCACCGACGAGACGCCGGTGACGGAAAGCTTCAACGAAATCCACTTCAAGTCCTTCAACAACAGGTCACAGAGCATGAGCCGCTTTGTGCTAAAGGCGCACCCGCCGCCGCGCTTGCGGCACTACTCCAACGTCTCCCTCGAGCGGGCGGGCGTAAGAAACGACTCCGACGCCCGACCAATCCAGGGCCCCTGCAAGAGCCTGAATGAACGCACGATGCCCGTTGAGATCCGGACCGACGACTCCCCGGGGAGCGATTCCAGGATTGCGAAACGTTCACGTCACCGCGATGACCTCCGGTGTGAGCGATTCCATCCTCCCGCTATGGCGGGTCCTGAACCGTCGCAAGGGGCTCTTCCTGATCTCGGGCCCCTGCGTCATCGAGAGTGAACCCCTCTGCCTGGAGATCGCACGCACACTCAAGTCGGTGTGCGGCCGCCTCAAGATTCCGTATATTTTTAAGGCCAGCTTCGACAAGGCCAACCGCTCGTCGGGAAAGTCCTTCCGTGGCCCGGGAATGACCGAGGGTTTGGAAATCCTGCGACGCATTCGCACCGAGGTGGGCGTGCCAGTCTTGACCGATGTTCACACCGAGGAGCAGGCGATCGCCGCGGCCAAGGTCTGCGACATCCTACAAATCCCGGCCTTCCTCTGCCGCCAGACCGACCTGGTGCAGGCGGCCGCAGCCACCGGCCGGATCGTGAACATCAAGAAGGGGCAGTTCTTGGCGCCGCAGGACATGAAGAACGTGGTGGCCAAAGCGGCCGAAACGGGCAATCGCCACCTCATGCTCACCGAGCGGGGCACCACCTTCGGATACCACAACCTCGTCACGGACATGCGCTCGCTGCCCATCTTGGCTGGGTTCGGCTATCCCACGGTCTTCGACGTCACCCATTCAGTCCAACTGCCCGGTGGTCAGGGAGATTCCTCCGGAGGGCAGCGGGAGTTTGGCCCGGTCTTGGCCCGGTGTGCCGTGGCGGCCGGAGTTCACGGACTTTTTATTGAGACCCATCCGGACCCGGAGAGCGCTTTGAGCGACGGCCCGAACATGATCCCCCTAGATCAGATGGCAGCACTGCTTCGGCAACTCCAGCGGATCCAGCAGGCGCTGTGACCCGCAAGCCGGTCTCGCCGAGAAACGGGGGCCTGAAGAAGCGCATCCAGTTGGCCTCACACCGTGCGGCCAACTCTTCGATCGAAACTCCCAGGAGGCCAGACACCCCCTCGGCGATCCGGACCAAATTGACCGGTGAGTTCACCGGGCGTCCCCGCGTATCGGTCGCAGGATGAGAAACCCAGTCGTCGGGAGGAAGCTGATCGGGAGCGTCGGTCTCGATGAGCAATCGGTCCGAGGGAATGGCCCGAAAGACCTCCGCTTGCCAGGCCTTCCGCGGATGAAGGGAGTGGCCCGAGATGCTGAAGTGGGCACCCAATCGAACCAACTCGGGCACCAATTCTACCGAACCTCCATAACTGTGCAGCAAGAAGCCCCGGGGAAGCCGCGGCCGCCCTCGGAGGCAGTCCATCAAGGGGCCCCAAGCCTGCAAGCAATGCACGGTGACCGGAAGGCCGCGCTCCGAAGCCAGCACGAGCTGCTGGTCGAACACTTCCAGTTGAAACTCCAGGGGGGCCGGACCCCGCGGGCCGGTTCCCAGTTCGACGCACCGTTCGAGCGATTGATCGAGGATCCAACGGTCTAATCCGACCTCCCCCAATACAGCGTGAGGCGCCAAGTCCAGACACTCGATCAGTGCGTCGCGCCAACGGGGGGATCGGGCCGAGACACGCCAGGGATGCAAACCGAAGGCAGGAATCACCGAGGGGCAAAGATCCGCCAACCGCCGAACCTCCGGCCAGTCGCCCTCGCAAGTTCCATGGACCACCATGCCGGCAATGCCTCGAGCGGCGGTGGCAGACACCCATTCCAGCGGGTCGTTGCCCAACCGGGGATCTTGCAAGTGATTATGGGCATCAAACCAACGCATGGAGACCTGCTGTGGGACCAGAATGCTCCAGAATGCTCGTCGGGGAAATCTTTGGGTGTCGGGGTCGTTTGAGTTTCAAAAGAATTGTGACACTCTGGTGTGTGCCGTTTTCTAAACTCAGTCGGACAACGGAGGCCGCAGTAGGTTACTTCGAACTCGGAATGAGTCAGTCGGCCTTGCAAGAATTAGATCAACTCCCCTCCGGAGACCAACTGGAGCCGGAGGTGCTCGAGTTGCGCGCCGTCATTCACCAGCAGACGGGGAATTGGGCCGAAGCGGCCAAGGCCTTCAAGGCTTTGTGCGCACGTCGGGACGCCGATGTGGAGCACTTCATCGGGTGGGGCTGCTGCCTCTACGAACTCGGCACCTATGAAGAAGCCCGACAAGCCTTGCTCACGGCCCCGAAGGCCATCCAGCACAACGGGCTTTGGAATTTCCATCTAGCCTGTTACGAGGCCTTGGTCGGCCACCCGGAGGTCGCACGGGAACGGGTCGAATTGGCCATCCTCATCGACCCCTGCCTCCGGAATATGGCCCAGCAAAACACCCGACTGAGTCCATTGCTGCGGCCTATGTCTTGAGTTACCAGCGAGATGGGTGCCCTCGGCTCTCACGCGCTGGGGACAATTTCTGCGGTTGCGCCGGCCACGCTGCCTCTGTGGAAGCGGATCTACCCTCCAGAAGCGGGCGCATAAAACTCCGTGAATGAAAACTCTCTAACCAGATCCTGACTCAACGACGGCTCAGAAGGGAGGCGGTGACACCGTGTTGGTGACCGCGGGAACGGCAGCAGCAGTGGCCGGCACACCCAAAGGCAGTGAAGCTTTTACCGCATTGGTGGCTGCCGCTGCCGGCACCGTGAGCGTGGTCGCTGTGGTCATCGGAACCTCGCCCTCCACCCGCACAGTAAGACCTGGCCAAGCCATCCGGCGCAGCAACTCCGCATTCCAATTGGCCAAACGGAAACACCCATGGCTCTCGGTGCGACCGACGTCTTCGGGCTTGGGGGTCCCGTGGATGCCATAGCCCGCACGGTTAAGTCCGATCCAGGCGACACCCACCGGGTTATTGGGACCAGGCGGAATGCGCAATTTTCGGCCTACGGTGAGCGCTTCTGGCGACTCGGGAAACACTTCAGGATCCCAAGTGTAGTCGGGGTTGGGCACGGTCACTAACACCTGAAGATCTCCCACCGGACGTTTCTCGACCCGGCGCGCAATACTGCAGGGGAAATGCGCTATCAATTCGCCGCCGGTGTCGAATACGCGCAGGAACCGCCCGGCAAGGTTAATTCGAATGAGACCCGCACGACGGGCGGGGATCGGTACAATGGCGGGCAAGGTCAATTCTAGACCTTCGGTCGGCTGAGCCCAGTCCACAGCGGGGTTGAGACGGCGCAGCAATCCCGGATGGGCTTGAAACCTCTCAGCCAAACGCTCCAACAAAGTCTCGTGCTCTAAACCGGGTACCTGAGATTTGCCCACCCAGGTTTCCGGCAACGGGGCCAGACGCAGCAAGTCTTCGGCACTGACACGGTAGGGAGCCCCTGGAGCCCGCTTGAGCATGAGAGCCTTACGGGTGTTGCGGTCTAGCCAACCGGTCTGCTCCAAGCCTTGCTGCGATTGAAACGCCTTCAATGCAGCCGCGGTTTGCGCGCCTCCCACGCCATCGATGGAGCCGGAGGAAATCCCCAATCCGGCCAGTGCGATTTGAGCCTCCAGATAATTGGTGGCCCCGCGAGGCACCCAGGCGGCCCCGCTGTTGGTCATCGACAACTCGGGCAGTGCCACCGCCGCGCGGAGGAGCTGAGTGGAAAGAATCACCGGAGCCGACGTAAGCCCCAACAGTGCAGGTGCAGCGTTGGAAATCGCGAGCAACGGGGACAGTGGGATAGCCGGAGCCGGAACCGGCGGAGCAGCCGGAAGCACCGGAACCACCGTAGGAACCGCGGGAGCCAGTGTTGGCTGAGCCGAGGTCGGAGCAAGAGCTGCAGCCGGAGTCGGAACTGGCTCAACGGGAACCCTGGGGGCTTCGTTGGCTATTCCGGAACCGGGCTTAGAGGCGGCGCTCCCTTCTGGCCCCAGCACCCGCCATACCCCCCAGGCCAATACCCCGACCAGCGCCAACAACAGCACCTTCGGCGCGAGAGCCCTGCGGGGATGCGCTCGTGAAGATTGGGTTCGAGACTTCGAGGCCATGGATCCAGATCAGGATGGGGTCACACATCGATGAGCGGGCCGCCGCCGTCCTCATCTTTTTTCTTCGGCGGACGGCGTCCGGTCGATCCGCGGACACTGCCTTGGAATTGCACCTTGGCTCGACCTCCGAGGAATCCATTCACCACCAGCGAAACCAAGCTGATAATTACTCCACCCCAGAAGGCGGACCCAAATCCGTCCACGACGAATCCGGGTTGAAGCATGCCGCCGACGAGGCTCAGGAGCACCGCGTTAATAACCATCACGAACAGCCCGAGGCTGAAGATCAACAGCGGGAGCGAAATCACCATGAGCAGCGGGCGCACAAACGCATTGAGCAAGCCCAGCAACAGCGAGGCCTCCAACAACGCTCCGAAGGTCTGGTGACGAATCCCGTCCACCCAGACATCGGCCAACAAAACGCCAATGGTTGTGACCAACCAGCGTTGCAGGAACTTCACCAAACCCTCCGGCATAGGACTCATTATAGACCAAAGGCCTCCCGAGTCAGTCGCCTTTCTTGCCGTTCCGAAGGGGAGCCTCCCCCGCCATCAACTCGAAGAAGTCGGTAGCGGTGACCACTCGAACCCGAGGTGGCAGCGCTTGAATCGTCCGGCCGATGGCCCCCATTGGTCCCCCCGAATCACGGAAGGACCACGCGTGGACATTGATCAACGCATAGGCCTCGGAACCGGCCTCCGCTCCAGACGGTTGTCTTTCAACGGCCTCGGCCACACCCGCCGGAAGCCAATCCGGCCGCAGCCCCCCCGAACGGTCTTTCTGTTCCCAAAGCAAATAGCGGTACGAGACACTGGGCTTGCCTTGATGCCAGTACACCGCACCTCGCCCGCGGTTGTAGGGCGCATAATCCTTATAAAGGACTCCACGGATTTCTGGCTGCTCCAACCAGTCTTTAGATGAGTCCTGACCTCCGCCAGCATTGAGCAGCGTGACCAACGGCCAATTCACTCGGGCCGCAGCCCGTGCCGTCTCGGCGGCCGCAGCCGGTCGATCCGGCAAGTGAGCCGGGAACTGGTA
The DNA here is from genome assembly GCA_039796015.1 of Verrucomicrobiota bacterium. GTDB lineage: Bacteria > Verrucomicrobiota > Verrucomicrobiia > Limisphaerales > UBA9464 > SXXZ01. The sequence goes on along the minus strand of JBDKKQ010000460.1, from coordinate 7,278 downwards.
GCCGTAGCCACTAGGCCCGGCGATGAAGTCATCTAAGGGTGTGGCCGTTCCGAGAATCTTCCCGAGAATCCGAGGGGCCATCACCCATGCCTCCGGCGGCATCTCCCAAGTCACCGCGAAGCGACCCCGAAGCGGGCTGGCCCAAAAACTCGGATCGTCCACGAAGCGCCCACCCACCCATTGCAAGTTGTCTCCGTCGCTCACCACAAAGGCCACCACCCGTTCGCCCGATGAACGAGCCCGCGGTTTCGGCAGCCGGGAGCGAACCGGCCCTGTCGCCGGAAGATGGCGGAGCGCCGACAAGTTCAGTGACCAGTCGGCCGGGATGACGGCTCCACCGCCCTGACTCACCTCGCGAACAAATTCCAATTCATCGCGCCCCCAGCCATAGACGCGAGTGTGCGGACCGAGCGCCTGAATTTGACGGGTCCGCTCGGCGGCCGGTTCCTCGTAAACCGTCCAAGCGCCCAGACTAATGGCCAAATCTCGAAGGTGCAGCGCCTTCGATGGGTCCTGATGAATCATCACACCGCGGGCCACCCGAGCTCGGGTCTGGGCCCACAAAGTGGCGATCGACTGGGAGCGGGCGTCGGCCAGAACAGGCCAACCCTCGGCCACCAAGCGCTCGACCAGCGACGGGTCGGCCACCACCGCATTGGTCAAACCCGCCAGCGTGGTCGCGCCATTGAGTGATTCAGTGCCCACCTGACCAATGACCAAGCCTGAAAACGCCGCCCGGTATTCCCGCAAGAGCGGCCAAGGACCCCGTACCTCGCGCAAGACCCAACCCTCGCTGCGCAACTCATCGAGGATGCGCGCATTCATGCCAGGGCCCTTCACCCACACCACCGCACCCGTGCGGTTGAGGACTCCCTGGATCGATGCCAACAGGGCATTCTCCGGACCCTTCAAGCCCTGCGGATCGACCACCCATAATTCTCGGGCCCAGGCCGGGCTCATTTGCAGAAGGAGAGCGATGATTCCGCAAAGGAATCCGAACGGCGGGAGAATCGCTGGGGCCTTCATGCTTTGGGTGAATCACCGGCCAACGACAGGAGCAGGCGTCGAATTTCTTGCAGGCGTCCCTTGGCATCACGCTTGGACAGCCGCGGAAATTGGCCTCCCACCGTGACCAGAGTGCCCCGGTGCATGAGCTTCACCTTGCCCTCGGTGACCTCCACCGATGTCACCCGGCATTCGGCCGCGAGAAGCCGCAGCTCATGGGTCTGAAGCAACAAATCGACTGGCCCCGGCAAGGGCCCGAAGCGATCCCGCAGTTCCTGCCGCAACCCTTCGACCCCGGCCTTGTCGGTGACCTGAGCCAGCTTGCGGTAGACCTCGACTCTTTGGGAGGGTTCCCGCACGTAATCGAGCGGCAGGTATGCCGGGAACTTCCGCCCGTCGTCTTCGTCCACCGGACGCCGAGAGCCCGAAGACCTCCCCCGGGAGGGCTCCTCATCTGGGTCGTCCCAGTAGGTGGCGACACAGCCGTCTCTGGGAATGGAGATGTTCAGGGCGGGCTCACTGTCGGACTTAGAACGACGCGAGTCACTCTTAGCGGACCCTTCTTCACCCGGATTGGTGGCCAGGAAATCCAGCGATACTCGAACCTCGATCCGAGTCCGGACTGTTTCACCCTTCAACACCGAGATACTCTGACCGAGCAGTTGGCAATACAGGTCGAAGCCCACCGCAGTGATGTGGCCGCTCTGCTGGGAACCGAGCAAATTGCCCGCACCGCGAATCTCCAAGTCGCGCATGGCGATCTTGAAACCGCTACCCAGCGCACTGTACTGCTTAATGGCACTCATCCGTTTGCGGGCCTCGGTCAGCAATTGGGCGTGGCGTGGCAACATCAGGTAGCAATAGGCCTGGTGCTTGTAGCGACCCACACGGCCGCGGAGCTGGTACAGTTCGCTCAGACCAAAACGGTCCGCCCGGTCGATGATTATCGTGTTGGCATTGGGAATGTCCAAACCGCTCTCGATGATGGTGGTGCTCACCAACACATCGGCCTCGCCGTTGACGAAGCGCGTCATGACCTTCTCGAGCTCGTCGTCGGCCATTTGCCCGTGCCCCACCAAAATCCGAGCCTCGGGCACCAGTGTCTTCAACATGAGAGCCACGTCCTCAATGGTGGAGACCCGATTGTGCAGGAAGTACACCTGACCGCCCCGATTCAATTCCCGCTGGATGGCATCGCGGATGACCCTCTCATCGTAATTGCCCACGATGGTCTCCACCGGCAGGCGATCCTGCGGCGGGGTTTCCAGAGTACTGAGGTCCCGGGCTCCCGTGAGGGCCAGGTACAGCGTCCGTGGAATGGGAGTCGCACTGAGGGTCAGTACATCGACGGTCCGGCGCAGCAGTTTGAACTGCTCTTTGTGCTTCACGCCAAACTTCTGCTCCTCGTCCACGATCACCAGGCCCAGATCCTTGAAGATCATATCCGCGGAGACGATCCGGTGGGTTCCGATGACGATATCCACCGCACCAACAGCCGCTGCCTCCATCACTCCTTTTTGCTGCTTGGTCGTCCGGAAACGGCTCATCAATTCGATGCGCACCGGATACTCCGCCATGCGCTCGCGGAAATGGTTGTAGTGCTGCTGGGCTAGGACCGTGGTGGGCACCAGCAACGCCACCTGCTTGCCTCCCATGACCGCCTTGAACGCGGCTCGGATGGCCACCTCGGTCTTGCCAAAGCCCACGTCCCCACAAATCAGACGGTCCATCGGCTTAGGGAGCTCCATGTCGACCTTGGAGGCCGCGATGGCCTTCACTTGGTCGATTGTCTCCTCGAATTCGAAACTCGCCTCAAACTCCCGCTGCCACGGGGTGTCGACCGAGAACGGATGACCCGGCTGAGTGGCCCGCGCCGCCTGTACAGAAAGCAGTTCGGCCGCCAAGTCTCGCACTGACCGTTGAGCTTGCTCCTTGGCCTTGGTCCAGCGAGTGCCGCCGATAGTGCTCAGCTGCGGACGCGCCTTGCCCGCGCCCACATACTTGCTCACCAGGTGCGCCTCAGTCACCGGAACGTAGAGCTTGGGTGCCTCATCGTGGCTGGAGCTCGCGGCGTATTCGATCACCAGGCATTCCTGACCACCGCCCGAGGCGCCGGCTTGCCGAGGCGGCAGCGTCTTGAGGCCCCGGTAAATGCCAATGCCGTGCTGGAGGTGCACCACGAAGTCCCCGAGGTCGAAGTCGGTGAAATCCACCTCGAAGGCGTTGCGCACCGACTGCGCATGATGGGACTTCAACCGCCGCGGCCGAGACACTTTGTAGCGCCCGTAAATCTCCGCGTCCGAGACCACGACCCGGCGGGAGAGTTGGCACAGAAATCCTCGAGAAAGGGTACCAGTCAGGACTTCCGGGACCGCTGAGGGCACGGAACCCTCAGCGGCCTCGCTTCCGTTGGAGGGCAGGAGTTCGCGCCAGAGCTCTCCGAAGCGTTGAAGCTCGCCGGAATTGTTGCAGAAAACCTGAAGGTGGTAGCCTTGTCTCAACCACCGCTGCATTTGTTGAAAAAAAGTCCGTCGCTGCTCCTCGGCAACCTGAGTCGCAGGCAGGGTTGCTCCGATGGGACGGAACGCATCGAGGGATTCGATGAGCAGATCATTCGGATTGCCCACAAATTCCGAGACAGAATCCTCGACCCGGACCCAGACGCCTCCGGAGGTCTGAACCCGCAGTTGCAAGGCCTCCCAGGGCTCATGAAACACATCCCCCTCTCGAACCTGACTAGCGTGGTGTTCTGCTTGGAGAGCCAGCGCCTGCGGCCCGCAAAGCACCACCAGCGCATCTTGGCCCCAGTGCGCATCGAGAGCGCTCACCGCAGGTGATGGCGCATCGGACCCGGCCTTGGGACGCAGCAAACTCAACTCACCGGCCGGTGGAACCACGCACGAGTCGATGGCTTCCAAACGGGTCTGGCGGTGGGGATCAAATTCACGAAGCGACTCCAACTCATCCCCGAAGAACTCCAACCGAACTGGCCAAGGGCGATTGAGAGGCCACAAATCCACAATGCCACCGCGCCAAGATAGCTCCCCTTTATGGGAGACCTGGGCCTCGGGCTCATAACCCTGCGACTCAAGCCATTCGATGAGATCCAGCGGGTTCACCGTTTCTCCCCGACAGAAGGTCCGGGTCCTCGAGTTGAACTCGTCCGGGGTAAAAGTGCGCTGCTGCAAGGCCGTCACCGAAGTGATCACCAGTCGGCTTTTCGGACGAACACCTTCTACCCGCCGCAGGGCAATAAGCGTTTCGAGCCGTTCGCTGATAATGTCGGCATGGGGCAATCGGGAATCCTGGGGCAATGTCTCCCAAGCCGGAAAAAACTGCGGACGCTCCCCATCCAGCCAAGTGGCGGCATCGGCGTGCAACAGTTCTTGGGTTTTCAGCGTGTCCGTGATGGCCACGACGTGGCGGTCCGGATAAAGCCGATGCAGCACGGCCACCAGCCATGCCTGCGCCGCCGGAGCCACACTCTCCAAACTCACGACCCCGCCGGCCTCGACCTTTTGGCGCAACGACTCAACGACCGGCGATTTCAGCCAGCCTTGCAACACGGTGGGAGATGCGGGATCCAAGCCCGCAAAGAGTGCCCTGAAATTGTCGAATGGCGATTTTGGAATTGAGCCGTCGGTCGATGCGTTGCCCGATTGCCTGATGTCATCAACTGCTTGTGTAGAAATCCGGGATCAAACCGGAGCCATGGCCCAAGTGCTGCCCGAGTTGGGTGGGTGGCTTGTCCGGTATCAAAGACCCCTCCCCGGCCATGGCCTCGTGGAAGCACTGCATCATGACGACGCGGTCATTGCTCGATATCCCCGCGAAATGTGGGCGGGCAGCCCCCTGCTCTTTCCAATAGTCAGCTACAACCACGTCCCCGGCGCCGACCACCATTATCCCTGGGCCGGTCAAAACCATCCGATGCCAGCGCATGGATTTGCCCGAAAAACTCCCTGGAAAGTCACGACCCAAGAAACCGATCAAGTCCAACTCGAACTCACCGACAGCGACGCCACACGGGCGGTGTTCCCCTTCGCCTTTCGTTATCGCCTGACCTACCGGCTTCAAGAAGGTCGCCTGCATTGGCAGCAAGTTATCGAGAATCTTTCCCCTGAACCCATGCCCTTCGGCGTCGGGTTTCACCCCTATTTGCCGATGCCGCTGAGCGCAGGATCCAAGCGGAGCGACTGCGTTATCCGTATTCCCCGAGCCACCCGCTTCAATCCGATCGGACGCGGCGACGCCTATTTTTCAGAACCGTTCTCCGAACAGGAATTGCCAGCCACCGTGGACACCGGATCCACCCTGCTCTTAGGAAACCTCCGGAGCCAAGAACTGGCCCTGGTGGACCGGGCAGCCCGCCTGGAAGTGGTCGTCAACTGGGAAGGGGCACCGGCCTATCGCTTCTGCGCGCTCTGGTCGCGGACGCCCTCGGAAAATTTCTACTGCCTAGAACCCTGGACTTGTCTGCCCAACGCCTTCAGCCGACCGGAGGATCGTGAGCTTCAAATCCTAGCGCCCGGCCAATCCTTTCAAGCGTCGATGTGGATGGAAGTCCGTCCCTGCTGACGCACCCATCCCTCGGGCAAGAAAACGCCCGGAACGGCACGAAGCCATTCCGGGTGTTCCTACTGTTCTCGATCGGAAGTCCTTCAGATCCCGTGGAAGTTCGGCAGGTGCAACTTCTCGCCGCCGCGCATCGCGCTCTCGTGCGCTAGAATACCCACGAGGGTCCAATTCACCGACTGGTGCAAGTCTGGGAAGCTCGGGCGGTCTTCGATCACACTCATCACAAACTCGTGGACCAAGTGCGGATGGCTGCCGCCGTGGCCGCTGCCTTGAACGAAGCTCAAGTGGACATTCTCACTCATGTCATAGACGCCCTTCGTCGTGAATGGACGAATGGCCTCAGGCAACAGGTGGGCATAATCGGGAATCTTCACCTTTTCCACCGTCTCACCGCCGAGGTGCAGCACTGGATCATCGTGCTCGGTGAGCTGCCACTCGAAGGAAGTCTTAGAGCCATAGCAGTCGAAGCTCTCCTGATACTGGCGCGCGGCATCGAACAAATACCGCGTGACCTCACCGGCCACATCCTGGCTACGGACCTTGAACTGGGCCGTCTCAAAGGAGAACGGTGAACCATACTTGGCGATGCGGGACTCGGAGATACGGCCCGAACCCAGACACGACACAAACTCTGCCTCGCCGTTGACGATGCCTAAGCAAGGGCTGACGCAGTGCGTGGCATAATGCATCGGAGGCAATCCCTCCCAGTAGCCCGGCCAGCCATCCATGTTCTGGAGGTGACTTCCCCGAACAAACTGGATGCGTCCCAGACGACCGGTGTCCCGCAGTTCCCGCACATACAAATACTCCCGGCTCCAGACCACCGTCTCCATCATCATGTACTTCTTCCCGCTCTCACGGGCCGCCTTCACGATCTCGCGAGCTTCCTCCACGGTGGTACAAGCCGGCACCGTGCAGGCCACATGCTTGCCCGCGCGCAGAGCGGCGATGGCCTGCGGCGCGTGCAAGTGAATGGGCGAATTAATATGCACCGCATCCACCAATGGGTCGCGGATCAAGTCCTCAAAGGACGTGTAGCGCTTCTCCACTCCGAAGGCATTGCCCACCGCATCCAGCTTGTCCTGGGAGCGCTGGCAAATGGCGTACATCTCCGCATGGGGATGGCGTTGATAAATGGGGATGAACTCGGAACCGAATCCGAGACCGACAATGGCGATATTGAGTTTGCGGCTCATGATAGGGAAAGGGTGAGGCACGGCGGGTCGCTGATGAAAACCGCGCTGAGAACTGCGCCAAATCAAACGCACCCATCCCCCGACCGGCAACGTGAAACTAGATCCTAGATTTTAGATCCAACCGAAACCATCCAGTCGGATCCGATCCAATTCAGAGCCTGGACCGACCTGTCCGACCCATCCGCACACCCCGGGCGGCCGCGGGACCAGACCGGAGCGAGCATTGCAGGCGAACCATCCCATCCCCTCGCGCACAGCGCGAAAGCTGCTCCTTCCCCGAGCCTGCCTGCGAGCGCCGGCACGATCCCGCTGCGCCCGGCACCGAAGACCCGCCCAAGAGTCCCCTCCCCCTCAACTCCGAAACTCCGCAACCACCTCGAAACCCACTCAACGTCGATAAGCCTCGGCCAGCAGAGTCACCGGATGAGCCACCCGCAGCTCAAGCCCCCGATCCCGACAACCGTTGATGAGTTGCAGCAAACAACCAGGATTGCCCGTG
>JBDKKQ010000459.1:0-4067 GCA_039796015.1 Verrucomicrobiota bacterium | reverse complement strand
GTGATGTTGTCGTTGAAGAGGGATTTGTCGGCGTGGAAGTTGCCGTTGAGGGCGTAAAAGGCTTTCGCGAGGACGGAGCCGGTGAGGGTGAAGCCTTCGCCGTTGATGGCTTGGGTGGTGACGCAAGCGGCTCTGGTCGCGGAGGTGGATCTGGACGACCGGAACGCCGTGGAATCCTTCTGCGCCGGAGCCCGCCTGGACGCCGTCATCCGGCCGAACGACCGGGGAATCCTGGAGGCCCTTGCCACGGTGAACAGCGGCCTGTTCACCGACGCCACCTTGGTCTCCGTGGGAGCTTTGGTGCCGAAGGTGGCGCAGGTCCCCCTGGTTCGCGCCATGGTGAACGCCACGCTGCGCCGCCTCTACCAGGGCGGACGCATGGTCGTTCTGGGGCGGGACATGGGAATGAAAGTCTTCCCGAACACGCCCTACCAGTTCTACTTCCGCGCCCCGGCCGCCATTCGCGAACTGCGCGATTCCGGGCGGATGGACAGCGGTGCGGTGGCGAGGCGCGACCGGGATGACGCCAAGCAGACCTTCTTCCCGCCCAAAGGGGCCGAAGTGGATACCGGCGACAAGAGCCCGGAACAGGTGCTGAAGGTGTTGTTGGATGAAATGATGGAACGGACGCCGCAATAGAAGAATCCGCCAGCCCGTAGGGTCGGAAATTTACAAAGCGCATTCGGCCAGAGCGACTCCTACGAGCGTTGCAGGTCCCGCGGCCATGCTGTGTTCTGAATCACTGGTTGGCGCAACGATGCAGCCCAAGAATCCGATGGGCCACCCGACAATCAGGCCCACTTTGGCGCGTTCTGCAAGTAGATTGGCGTAATCCGCGAGTAACCGCACCGGTCACGATTACTGATGCACCAGCTTTCAAAAGCCAAATCCAGGACACTCTCCCTCACATTCGCCGTGGTGGTGGCCATTTCCGCTCACCCGGCCCTCTGCGGGGAGTTTGACTGGCCACAGTGGCAAGGGCCCGAACGCACCGCGCACTCCAAGGAGACGGGTCTGCTCAAGGAATGGCCCAAGGATGGCCCTCCGCTTGCCTGGAAGGCCAAGGCTCTGGGCGGAGGCGACAGCACACCCTCGATTGCCAACGGGCGCATCTACGGGATGAGTCATCGGGGCGAAGATGAGATGGTCTGGGCTCTTTCGGAGAAGGACGGGAAGGAAATCTGGGCTGCCCGGATCGGTCCGGCCTACACGACGAGCTGGCATCAATCCAAGGAAGGCCCGAGCGCCACCCCGACGGTTGACGGTGATCGCCTCTATGTCATGGGCCTCGCGGGAAACTTGGTTTGCCTTCAGGCGGGCGACGGCAAGGTGCTTTGGCAGCGGAGCCTGATGGCGGATTTCGGCGGAAGGATGCCGATGTGGAGTTACCGGGAGTCGCCCCTCGTGGACGGCGACAAGGTGATCGGAACGGCGGGCGGAACCGAGACGACGATGGTCGCGCTGAACAAGCTCACCGGCGAAGTGATCTGGAAGAACTACGTGCCCGAGAAAGCCGGTCAGGCGGCACCCGCCAAGCCTGAGAACCGGCCGAACGTGATCGAGACCGACCTCGTGCTCTCCACCCTCGACAAGGACCACGACAAGACGATCTCAGCCGACGAACTCGCCACCGCACCGTCTGTCCTCGAGTCCTTGGACAAGAACAAGGACGGCAGCCTATCGGAGGACGAAGTGGCGGCTGCGGCTCCGGCTGGCGGAGGACAAGGACGTCGTCGCGGCGGCACCATCCGAATGATGAAGGCCCACTCCGCGATGGATGCCGACGGGAATGGCACGCTCGACGCGGCCGAGATCAAGAACGCCACCGTGGCGCTCCGGAAGATCGATGGAAACCGCGACTCCAAACTGACGGAAGACGAAGTCGGCATGAAGCATTTCGGACCGCAGGAGACCGGGGTCGCCTATTCGTCCGCCATCGCGATCGACTTCGGAGGGCAACGCCAATACGTGCAGTTCCTGGCCACGACGGTTGCCGGGGTTTCCGCCGCCGATGGCAAATTGCTCTGGCGCTATGACAAGCCCGCCAACGGCATGAAGCTCAACATCTCCACGCCGATCTTTCACGACGGCCAGGTCTTCGCGGCCTCGGCCTATGGCGCGGGCGGTGGGTTGGCGCGTCTGTCCAAGGGCGGTAACGGTGAATTCACCGCCGAGGAAGTCTGGTTCTCGAAGAACATGGAAAACCATCACGGCGGCGTGATCCTGCACGATGGTGCGCTGTTCGGTGCCAACGGCGGCAATGGCGGCGGCTACCTGGCTTGTCTCGACTTCAAGACGGGCGATGTCCTCTGGAACGAAAAGGATTCCGACAAGCGCCGCGTGACCAAGGGGTCCGTCGCGTTCGCCGATGGCCGGATTTACTACCGCACCGAGGAAGGCCCGGTGGTCCTGATCGAACCCAGCCGCAAGGAATACGCTGAGCGCGGGCGGTTCACGCAACCCGAGCGCACGGACAAGCCTGCGTGGGCTCACCCGGTGGTCGCCAACGGCAAACTCTACATCCGCGACCAGGACACGCTCTTCTGCTACGACGTGAAGGCGAAGTGACCACCGCGTAGTCCGATTTGAGAAAGCAGCGCAATCCACCGATGCCAGATCGATTCCGAATCACCCAAGGTTGGGCACTGCGGTTTGCTCAGGAAAAGATCCCCGTAGCGGCACTGCTTCGCCGCGCGGGCTTGCCCGCCACCCTCTTCGAGCAGGACAAGATCTACGTCACGACGGCTGAAATCTTCGCGCTTTGGCGGGCCGTCGCCGAAATGAGTCCAGATCCGGGCTTGGGGCTCACACTGGGCTCGGAGTTGCGATTTGAGCGCAGTCACCCGGTGGCGATTGCCGGGGTTTGCAGCCGATCCTTCGGTGATGCCTTGCAACGTCTTGCCCGCTACAAACAGCTTACGTGTCCGGAGGAGATCCGCGTTCAGAGAAAGGAGCAGGAAACCTCGGTGGAGTTCTTCTTTCTCGAAGCGAAGGAAACCGAGCCGGACATCATGGTCGATGTGGGGCTTTCCTGGATTGTGAACGTGGCGCGGCGGGGCTCCGAAGGCGAGATCACGCCCAGGTTCCTCGCTATTTCCAGTGGGAAGGGGGGGCTTGACGGGTGGCGGATGATGGCGACCGATGACACCGGAACAGACCTTTGGACAGTTGCTGGGGCTTGGGAAAAGCTGGAGGGTGGTGGAGTCGCGGTTTGAGGCGGAGTCCTCCACATTCTTCCTGAAGGTTGAAGAAACGCCGGACTTGTGGCCTGAGGAAAGTGCTCGGGCAGGAACTCCGGTGACCGGCCACGACCACGTCGAGCCGATGCAGTGGCGGCATCTGAATGTCTTTAACAAGGAGTGCGTGATCGTGTGTGCTCTGCCGCGGGGACGTCGTGGCGACGACAGCAAGGTGTACCGTGTGACCCCGCCTTGGGAAGGACGCAGCAAGCACTTTACTCAGGAGTTCGAAGCCTTCGCTCTGACCCTCATGCGAGAGATGCCGGTCAAACGTGCTGGCCAGATCCTCGGAGAGAGCGACACGCGGATGTGGCGGATGCTTTTCGCCCATGTGAAAGCGGCGCATGCGCGGTTGAGCTTCGATAACGTGGTATGGGTGGGTGCCGACGAGATGAACCGCCGCAAAGGACACAACTACCTGACGGTGTTCGCTGACCTGCTGGCCAAGAGGGTCCTCTTCGCCACGCCCGGCAAGGATGCGTCGGTTTGGGAGGCTTTTGCAGCGGAATTGCTGCGTCATAACGGGCATCCCAAGGCCATCCAATACGTGGCCATAGACATGAGCCCGGCCTACATCAAGGGGGTGAGCGACAACCTCGGGAACGCTCAAGTGGTGTTCGATAAGTTCCATGTCATCCAGAATGTTGTGGAGGCATGCGACCGAGTCCGGAAGGTCGAGAGTCGGAGTAACGCCGGGAAGCGGGATTTGTTGGAACGGACGCGTTGGATGTGGCTGAAGAACCGGGTGAACTGGACGGAGAAGGAGGCCCAGAAGTGGGAGTCGATGGCTCTGGAACGGTGTGTGACGGGCATGGCCTACGAGATGAG
>JBDKKQ010000458.1:0-3612 GCA_039796015.1 Verrucomicrobiota bacterium | reverse complement strand
TGAACGCCGGATGAAACCGCGGAGCGAACAAGAACGCGAAGTGCACCTCTTCGATGGCCCGGGCCGCGGCCTCTGGGGACAAGTCGAGTGGGATGCCCAAGGCCTCGAGCACGTCGGCGCTGCCCGACTTGGAGGTGATGGCCCGGTTGCCGTGCTTGGCCACCGGAACGCCCGCCGCCGCGTACACCAGCGCCACCGTGGTGGAAATATTGAAGGTGTTGAGCCGGTCGCCGCCCGTACCGCAGACATCCAGAATTTCCCGCGATTGCCGGAACGACTCGCTCAGGGGCACCGCCACCGAGCGGTTGCGCAGCTCACTGGCCAAGGCAGCCACCTCGGCCGGAGTTTCGCCGCGGATGGCCCAGGCGATGAGAAAATCGGCCCGATCGCCCACGGGTTGAGCGGTGTCTCCCAGAGCGTCGACAAGTCCGGACATCCCTTCCGGGCCCAGTTCCTGGCCGGCGGCCACCGTGCGGGCAAGTTCGCTGAACATGGGGACAGGCTAATGGGCCTGACCGCGCCCGGCCAGCCTGCAACCGGAGAAGCCAACGGGAGCCAGCCAACAGGTGCCAACAGGTGCCAAAAAGGAGCCTGTCCCTCGAAGGTCTAAAAAATCTCAGAAAAATAATGCCTAGCGCTTGCGTGCATAGAAACGCAATGCATAGTGGCACCATGAAGATCAGCAAGGACCTCAATGCCGCCTCCGCCAGCGCCATCGTTCTGGGCATCTTGCGGGGAGGGGAAAGCTACGGGTACGCCATCGTCCAACGGGTCAAGGAATTGTCCGCCGGGGAGGTCGAGTGGACAGATGGCATGTTGTACCCAATTCTTCATCGACTGGAGGCCGATGGACTCATCGTTGCTCGTTGGGGCGAGTCGGAGACCGGTCGCAAGCGCAAGTACTACCAACTCACCGCCCAAGCACGCCCCGTGATGGAAGACGCCCGCCTGCAATGGCAAACCGTGAACGCAATCCTCCATGGCCTGTGGTCCACCGGAGACGCTCCACACCCCACCCACCCCCAAGAACCAGTCATCGCTCCGGCCCCGGCCCGCTGACCTACCCTTTCTAAGGCAACCTCCAAAACCGCCCCACCGCGATGAACTCCAACCCTTTCAGCTCCGATTTGGCCGGCCTTCCCACTGACGTTGCCGCCGAACTGGAAGACCATTTGATGGAATCCCTCGAGGCCGGCCTCCGCTCCGGCCTGTCTGCCGAAGAGGCCCGTCAGTCGGCCCTCCGATCGCTCGGTTCGCCTCTCGAGATCGCCCGGCGCTGCCTCCGCGAGTCCGATCCCCGGGAACCGCATCGCGTGCCCATGACCCCTCAGCAGCGGGTGGCCGTCGTGGGTTGGCTGCTGTTGGCCATAGGATTTGCCTCCCGCGTCTGTGAGGCGAAGGATCCCAGTCACGAATCCATCGCTGCCTGCCTCGGGTTTTCGGCCGGATCGTTGACCATGGCCTTCCTCATTCGGCGGGCGCGGATTCCGCGTGGCCTGGCCATCGGACTGTCGCTGGGCTTGACCGGCGCTGCGGTGGTCGGGCTGCTCCAGGCAGCTTGGCATCCGTGGATCCAGAGCAGCTTGGCCCTGACCCCGGCCGCCTTGACGGTTCTGGCGCTCTTCGGGGCGTTGTCCGGAGGAGCCCTCACCGCCGCCCCGCGCCGGACTGCCTGAGCGGTCCTGGTCGCCTGTCCGCTTCACCGCTTTTCCAATAAAGATGCCCGCCGGGGTTCTCTGTCTCTATTTGATAAAAATAATCATTCTGAAGGATTAGCGAACGACTGAAATCCAAATCCATGAACCCTCAGCCAACCCGAAAACCCGCGTTCCTCGAACGTCTGCTCACGGCGCGGCCCCTCTGGGCCGTCGTCGTCGCCACCGCCCTCCTGACGAACGCCACCCTGTTGGCGCAGGTCCGACCGCTGCCAGATACCAACCCGGTGACTCCTCTTCCGCAGGCCGAACAGCCGCCGACACGCCCTGTGGACCCGGCGCTGACCGAGCCCGTTCCGAGCGCCGCCAGCGGTCTCGAGGGCCTGTCCCTGCAACTCGACTACCCGACGCTCGAGATCGCGGAGGATCGGGCCTCCATCCCTCTGTTTTTCACGATCCTGGGCGATTATCAGGGCACCAATGACATCACGGTTCGCGCCCGGTTCGTCAGCGGCACCGCCACTCCGGGCCAAGATTTCGATACGAATCAGCCGGTGAGGATTGTGCCGGCCATGGGAGGACTCGGTTCCATGAACTGGCTGCCAATGCCTACAATCCTCGACGAAGTCAACGAGGGCACCGAGACGGCTGTCTTCGAGTTGTCCATTGATGGCAGCACCAACGCGCCGGCGCGCATGGAAGTGCGCCTCCTCGACGACATGAATCCAGGCGAGGTGGGCTTTGTCTCGCCCCGCTTCCAAATCAACGAGGGGTCCGCCAACGGTTATGTCCAAGTCCGCCTGTGGCGCACCCTCAACACCCGGCAGGCGGCCACGGTGACCTACCGGCTGGAAGGTCCGGCCTCCGCGCTGGCCGTCTTGGGCGGTCAGACCAACCGCACCGCGACCTTCGAGCCGGGTCAGTCGCAGATTTTCGTCCAGATCCCGTTGGTGAACAACACCGAGGCCCAAGGCACTCAGAACATCACCCTCACCCTGGAGTCGATCGAAGGAGGCCTGAAGCTCATGAAGGGATTCGAAAGCACGGTGCTGACCCTGGCCGACGATGAGACGCCCGGTCCGGCCGAGCCTCTGACCATCTCTGAGTATGACAACGGGGGCGGCCAGCGCGGTGTGATGCTGAAGACCCAGGTGGCTCGCGGGTATCAAGTCCGGCTGGAGTCCTCCGACGCGGGTGCGGCGGGCCCCTGGAGGACCTACTGGATCTTCGAAGGGGCCGATACCGAGCGCTACGCCTTCGACTCCTTCGACGCCTCCGTGATGCGCATGTACCGGATTCTCCCGCCCGAGCCCCTCGACTACACCTTCCCCTGGTGAGGCGGGCCGGAACGCCCCTTCTTCTCGTTTTGGAGTCGTTGTCGTGGGCGTGGGTGTCGGGGTGATTCCTCTCATGGGGTACGGTTGTGGGATTCCATGAACTCGGAGGCTTCAGGAGACCCATCCCATTGAGCTTGGGGGCTTTCATTGGCTCTGATCGGACGCGGTTGAACGGATGTGGGGTGCGCGGATGGACTGGAGGATTATTCTGTTTCGATTGCTGCTACGTTGCAGACTCGTAGAACTCCGATTTCAAGCTGTGGACTCCTGTGTTCACTGGGCTTGGGTCGTGCGAGCATCGGCGGCCACAGACCCTGAACCGAGTTTGGTTTGCCTTCAGGGTAAGCCCCGTTGCTTCTCTGAATCCAGGTTCAGACCGGACCGATCCATGGCTGGGAGTTCGATTTTTCGATATTGAAAAACTAATAATTAAGATTATCGATTAAGCATGACCCATCGGAATCTTCCTTGGCGTGTTGTTTTGGCCTGGGCCCAGAGAATTCTAATCAGCGTAGTGGTGATGCTCTTGGGGGGCACGGTGTCATGGGCTCAATCGCTCCAATTGAGAGTGGAGCGCCCACCGGAGGGCACGGCGATTGATGTTCGGTTGAAGGGCACGA
>JBDKKQ010000457.1:0-2646 GCA_039796015.1 Verrucomicrobiota bacterium | reverse complement strand
AAATCTGCGGATCGAGTCTAGTGCGCCGGCTTTCCAGACACTTCCGCCGCATGCTGGCTGAAGGACTTTCCACGACCGGTGGGTGCAATGACCGAGTCGATCACACCGTGTTCAAACTCATCCCACATCGGGGACATCCCCCGGAGCTTGGAGGCAATCTTGGCGAAAGTTTCAACCACGTAGTCGATGTCGGCTTCGGTATTGACCTCGCCAAGGGTCATAATGATGTTCCCTTGTGCCAGTGCATGATCCAAGCCAATGGCTCCCAGGACATGGGAGACCTTGAGACTCTTGCTCACGCAACTCGACCCACTCGCCACGGAGATTCCGTTCATATCGCAGAGCAACAACTGCCCCTCGCCCTCGATGAACTCGGTGGAAAGATTCAAATTAGTCGAGATGCGATCGGGGCCCGGTTCCGAGCCGTTAAGCTGGATGTAAGGAACATTCAACTTCAGTCCCTCCCAAAGCCGTTTCTGCAAAGGAGCCACGTGCGCAACCCGTTGTGTCAGCCGTTCCCGAGCAATTTCTGCAGCCACTCCGCCACCCACGATAGCGGGAATATTCTCGGTACCAGCCCGACGCCCCCCTTCCTGCACCCCGCCATGAATCATACTGACGATGCGGGCTTTGCGATTGCGGTAGAGCACACCAACCCCTTTGGGACCGTAGAACCGATGGGGAGAAAAACTCACCATGGCGGCCCCCCACTCCTTCACATCGATGGGTAACCACCCGGCACTGGCCTCACAGTCCACATAAAGGGGCACGTTTTTGGTGGTACAAATCTGCCCCACCTCACGCATCGGTTGAATAGTACCGATGTCGTGGTTCACATGGTGCACCGCCACAAGCACCGTCTGGGGCGTGATGGCTGCCTCGAGTTCGTCCAACCGAATCATCCCCTGAGGCGTCACACCGACTCGCGTGCAGGTCCACCCCTGCTTTTCTAAAAAATCCAAGGAGTTCATCACACTCGGATGCTCCGTCGCGGAAATCACCAAGTGCTTGCCCTTGCGCTCGTTCGCATAGGCCGCGCCCTTGATGGCTAAGTTGGAAGATTCGGTACCATCCGAAGTGAAATAAATCTCCTCTTCGCTCTCGGCGCCAATCAATGCGGCCATTTGCTGACGCGCGCGCTTCAGAGCGTCCCGGACCCGAAGACCATGTTGGTGGAGCGAAGAAGCATTACCAAAGTACTCGGTGAAGTACGGCCGCATGGCATCGAAGACCTCCGGGAGGACCGGAGTCGAAGACTGGTGATCAAGGAAAACCTGGCGCATGGGTGGGACAATCAGGGGATCAGACGGTGCAGAGTTGGCTGAGAATAACCCCGGTAGGCCGACAGCAAGGTAAGCCAACAGCAATGAACCGGGAACGGCTTCAAATAACCAAAAGAGCCTGCAGTCGTCGAAACTTTCTCCGACTGCAGGCCTCTCAAGATAAGCAAATTAAGCAGCAACCGAATCCGTCGTCGCCACCTTGGCGGCCGCGGAAGGGTTTCGCTTCACATAATCTTCCAATGCCGCCTTGAGGGCTTCCTCGGCAAGGACCGAACAGTGGATCTTAACCGGAGGCAACCCGCCGAGGGCGTCTACAACCTCCTGGTTGGAGAAGGACATAGCCTCGTCGATGGTGCGTCCCTTGATCAGTTCGGTGGCCATGCTCGAACTGGCAATGGCTGAGCCGCAACCGAAGGTCTTGAAGCGGGCGTCCTCAATTCGACCGTCCTTAATCTTGATGGAGATCTTCATGATGTCTCCGCAAGCGGCGGCTCCCACCTCACCCACACCATCCGCATCCTTTAAATCCCCCATATTGCGCGGATTCATGAAGTGTTCCATCACAGTGGAATTATATAAAGTGTAAGTTTCGCTCATAAAATTGAAATTAATTTAGACTTGGGGCCACTGCGGTTCCGTCTGACTGCAGGTCAACGGTCACCTCAGAGGCCGTCAGAGAAATCTTGGGGTTTCGAACCGAACGGGCCTGCTGAACCAGACCATTGGGCAAGTGGCGTCCTGCCAAGGTGGCCAAGCTTGTGCCGGAAAAAACTTCTTTCATCCGCTCCTGAGCCTCGGCCAATAAGCCACACAGCGCACAACCACTACTGTGTTCACAGCCCACATCGATTTCGAGGCATCGCTGAAGAGCGATTGGCCCCTCGATGGACTCCAAAATCTCCAGCACCGTAATGTCAGACGCTGGGCGGGTGAGGTAGAAGCCCCCACCGGATCCGCGGGCCGAGCCCACTAAGCCCGACTTGCTGAGATTCTGGAAAATTTTACCCAGAAAACTTTTCGGGACACACTCTTCATCGCAGAGGATGTCGATCATAACCACCTCACCCAATGGGCGGCGGGAAAGGGCAATTAGCCCTAAAACCCCGTATTCTCCTGCCTTGGTGATTTGCATCCCTTGAACCAGACCATTTCCGTCTGGAATAGCAACAACCTACCTCCCCCCTTTGCACTGTCAAAACCATTTCCAGACCAAATTCATCTGATTCCCCTTCAAGAGGGACAGGCTCTTCAAAGGGGACAGGCTCTTCAAAGGGGACAGGCTCTTCAAAGGGGACAGGCTCTTCAAAGGGGACAGGCTCTTCAAAGGGGACAGGCTCTTCAAAGGGGACAGGCTCTTCAAAGG
>JBDKKQ010000456.1:0-8918 GCA_039796015.1 Verrucomicrobiota bacterium | reverse complement strand
GCTTTGAGTAGATCGCGGTGACGCGCCCCTGGCGGGTCGCGTTAATGGCAGGGATATGGGCCGAGGCCACCCAACCGTGACCGATGACTCCGACGTTGTAGTGCTTCATCGTGGATTGTTTTGGTGGAGGATAGACCGCAACGAGTGCCTTGGGGATAGGATTTGTTCGCAGGCCGTGAGCAAGGTCTTCCGGGGCTGAAGACGACGCCATTGGGAATCTCGAGTCCCTTGCTTAATCTTCATGCAAGTCTAGGAGACTCCACGAGTACACCACGAGGGTAGGGGGCTACCCGTAGCACTTGAGAACAAGGCCGCTAGATGCGAGATGCTGTAATCTCACAAATAAGGGCTTGTTTCCTCAGGTGGGCTCCCCCACATTCATCTTTCTTTGCTGTTATGAAAGCTGATGTGCACCCGAAAAACTATCGCACGATGATCTTCCGCGACTCGGCCTCTGGCCAGTCGTTCCTGTCTAAGTCCTGCGCCAACACCAACCTCTCCGCCAAGTGGGAAGACGGTCAGGAGTATCCGCTTTACCTGCTCGGAATCAGCGCGTTCACCCATCCGTTCTACACGGGCCAACAAAAGTTCGTGGATACGGCCGGTCGCGTGGACAAGTTCCAGCAGCGCTTGGCCAAGACCCAGCTTGCTCAAGCCGCTTTGGCGGACGCCGTTGGCAAGAAGAAGAAGAAGTAGCCGCAGAACCAACAACCGCCCGCCGGTCGCCCAAAACGACCCGCGGGCGGTTTGCTTTTGCCTGGTTCGTATCGGGCACTCGCTCTCCAGAACCTGACCCAGCATGGATCTCCTGCCGTTCATCGAGAAGTTTCGCCGCCGCTTTGATGAGGTGGAAGCACTTCTCGGTGCCCCGGACGCCTTTAGCAATGCGGCCCGAGGGCAGGAACTGACCCGGGAGCACTCGCGCTTGCGGCAATTTTTGGCCGATGGGGATGCTTGGTTGAAGACCCACCGAGATCTCACTGAAAATCGTGAGCTTCTGGCGACAGAACTGGCTGGTTCCGAGATGGCGATCATGGTCGCCGAGGAGGTTCAGCGCCTGGAGACTGAAGAATCCTGTCTCACGGCGGCAGTCCAACGCGGCATCATCCCTCCGGACCCCACAGATTCCCGCAACACCATCTTGGAAATTCGAGCCGGTGCGGGCGGAGCCGAGAGCGCACTCTTTGCAGCAGACTTGTTGCGCATGTACAGCCGCTATTCCGAGGATCGTAACTGGAAGATCGAGCCGATGGATTCCAGCCCATCTGACCTTGGGGGCATGAAGGAAGTGATCTTCATGATCACCGGCGAGGATGTCTTCAAGCGCATCAAGCATGAGTCCGGTGTTCACCGGGTGCAGCGGGTGCCGGCCACCGAGGCCCAGGGACGGATCCACACCAGCACGGTGACAGTGGCCGTCATGCCAGAGGCCCAAGAGGTAGATGTGGTCATCAAGCCTGAAGACTTAGTGATTAACGTCTGTCGTGCCGGTGGCCATGGTGGTCAGGGTGTCAACACGACGGATTCGGCGGTTCGCATTTTCCACAAACCCTCCGGCCTGGATGTCCGTTGTCAGGACCAGCGCTCACAGCAGAAGAACAAGGCTCAGGCGATGATGGTGCTCCGATCCCGACTGTTGGATCGAAAGATGGCCGAGGAGCACGCCAAGTACGCCCAGCAGCGCAAGGACCAGGTAGGTACGGGCGAGCGCTCTGAAAAGATTCGGACCTACAATTTTCCTCAGAATCGGGTGACGGATCATCGACTGGAACTAACGCTCTATAATTTGGCCGCCTTCATGGATGGCGACTTAGATCCCATGATCGAGCCGCTGATGAACCACGAAGTGAAACGCCGCCTTGCGGCCATTGAAACCTGACACGATGCCCACTCTGCAATCTCCCCGAGCCCTGATCTTCGACTGCGACGGAACCGTCGCCCACACCATGCCCCTCCATTGGCGAGCCTGGCAGTTGGTGACTCGTCGCTACGGCATCGACTTTCCGGAGACCCGTTTCTACGCCTTGGGCGGAGTTCCGGGGCGCAACATTCTGAAGATGCTTTTTGTGGAGCAAGGGATCGATGGGCTTGACCCCTTGGTGATCGCTAAGGAAAAGGAAGCCGCCTACCTGGAGTTTCTGCACGAGGTCGGGCCCATTGAACCCGTGGTGGAGATTGCTCGGCGTCACCGCGGCATCATCCCCATGGCTATCGCGACCGGCGGGTCGCGACCGGGTATCCCGGCGGTTCTGCGACATTTGGGTATCTACGATTGGTTTGGTGCCATCGTCACCAGCGAGGACGTGGTGCTACAGAAACCCGCCCCCGATATTTTTCTGGAGGCCGCCCGGCAATTGGGCGTTGACCCGGCCGAGTGCCGCGCCTTCGAAGACACCGACCTCGGAATGGAATCCATCCGGGCTGCCGGCATGGAAGCCATCGACGTTCGGCTCTTGCCAAATTATCCGAAGCCGATGGTCTGATTCTGGGCGATGAGCTAGCTCTGGGTAGCCGCGGTTTCTGTTGTGGCAATGGCCACCTGGATGCGCCGAATGCCCACGCCTTGGAAGGTATAACCCCAGGCGATCGTTCGATCCACCGTGGCACCCTGAGGGGGTTTGGATCCATCGGCGATTTCATGCCGCTCGCTATCGAAAGGCTCACCCGCTTGGGCTTCATACGGCAAGATGCCGACTCGGCGCGTTGCATCGATGCAGGCGTTCCGGTAGTTGCCGATTTGTTGGATTAACTGGGGTTGGCCCGATGCCGAAGCCGCTTGGAACAGGGCGAAACAATGGTCCATGAGGTGAATGACCACCTGCAGTGAATCCTTCTCACCGCGGCGCATTTTTTCGATCTCCAGTCGGAGATTGGACTTCTCACCGTCGTTGGCGCGGGTCAGGAACTCCGAGAATCCCTTGGCTTCCGCAGCGATCTGGCTAGCGATATTGCCGGCCGCATTCACGGTCTTGGAGGAAACCGCCTGAATGTCCTGCCATTGGGCGGTGGCGGCTGCAATTTGCTGCGCGGTCTTGTCGAGTGAGCTGAGTTTCTCGGCAGCGGAGGCCAGGTTGACTTGTTCGAAGAGCTTTACAGCAGCCTCGTGGTCCTTCTGGAAGGGTTGGATGAAAATCCAAGCCCCGAGCCCCGTCAGGCCACCTACGAGGGCGATTTCCTTCCAGGTCCACACGGGGGCTGCCTTCCATGCCACGGCGGCCGCGGTGGCCACGAGGACCACATCAGCCAATAGGTAGGGCCACTTGGGAGTGCGAGGAACTTCGCTCAACGACATAGCCATATCCTAGAATGCACTCCCCACGCGGAGGAAGGCGCTTTTCAGTGGGGAGTGAACATCCCTCACCGGAGTGAGCGTTGGACATCCAGCGGATATGTCGGAGAATGTTGAGAGTCAACTGTGTCGTCCCCATGTCCCCTCGTCCTTCTCTCGCCATCATTGGTACTGGAATTGCCGGACTCGGCTGCGCTCATTTCTTGCATCGCCAGTTCGATCTGACGCTCTTCGATCCCAACGACCACGTCGGCGGTCATACCAACACCATCGAGGTGGTGGAGCCGGGTGGTCCTGTTTCCTTCGACACGGGGTTCATGGTGTTCAACCGGGTGACTTACCCCTATTTGGTGACCTTGTTCGAGGAACTTCAGGTGCCGGTTCAACGCACCGACATGTCCTTCTCAGTCCAGCATGTCCCCAGCGGATTAGAGTTCTCGGGCTCCAGCTTGAATCACCTGTTCGCTCAGCGGCGCAATTTGTTTCGGCCTCGTTATTGGCGAATGCTCTTGCAGGTCAATCGCTTCAATGCCGAGGCGGTGCCCGCGTTGTCGGATCCGCAATGGGCCACCATGACCGTCGGCGATTATGTCGCCCGTCGCGGTTACGGACGGGATTTTCTCGAGCACTATCTCATTCCGATGAGTGGGGCGGTTTGGAGTACCCCTCCGGACCGAATGTTGGAGTTTCCGGCGCGTACCCTCATTCAGTTCTTCCACAACCATGGGTTCCTGGGTCTGCACACTCAGCATCCCTGGTGGACCGTGACCGGAGGGGCCCGCGAATACGTCCGTCGGCTAATCCCGCCCTTTGCCGACCGTATCCAGACCGGTTTGGGCGCGGTGGCGGTGCGTCGCGAGAGGGGCTCCGTTTGGGTGACCACTGACGACGGGCAGACCCATCGCTTCGACAACGTGATCCTCGCGGCCCACGCCGATGAGTCACTGCGCCTGCTCACCGATGCCGATGCCGACGAGCGCCGCCTGCTCGGGGCCTTTCAGTACCAACCGAATCTTGCGACGGTGCACAGCGATCAGAACGTCATGCCCAAGGCTCGGCTTGCCTGGTCGGCCTGGAATTACCGCATGTCGCGGCATCCTTCCGGAGCCGTTCTGCCGCAGACCGTGTATTGGATGAACTGCCTTCAGGGCCTCAAGACGGAGACGGAGTATTTTGTCTCCATTAATGGCGAGCATGAGATCGACCCGACTCGCGTCCATCGCAAGATTCCTTACACCCATCCGCTGTTCAGTCTGGAGGCGATCGCCGCCCAGAAGGAGTTGCCCGGCCTCAACCGTCGTGGAAACGGCCAGAATGTTTTCTTCGCCGGCAGCTACTTTCGCTACGGATTCCACGAAGATGCCTTCGCCAGCGCAGTGCAACTGTCCCGAGTTCTCAGTCACGAGCCCGTCTACCCAGGTATTGGTGAGTGACTGGAGGATCGTAGGGAGGACCGTAGGCAGGGTTTATTCTGCCTCTCTCGGCGCTTTTCTAGGCCCATCATTTAGAGTTACCTTCGGATCCATGCACCGGGAACTGGGAGAAGAGGGAACCAGCCGTCGGAGGTTCTTGAAGGCCGGCTTGGCTGGGCTGGCCGCTTCGGCCTGGGCCGAAGAAATGGTACGACTGCCCTTCGACAACGGCGAACGGCCGTTGGTCAAGTATCCCCAAAAACGCCCACTCATCCGTCATACGGCCCGCCCACCGCAGTTGGAGACCCCGTTCTCCGTTTATCAGGAAAGCCTGCTAACACCGAACGACGCGTTCTTTGTCCGCTACCACCTCGCCGGCTCGCCTCCGCCGCAGTCGGTGCTGAACCCGGAGACCTTTCGCTTGCAAGTGCGTGGAAGCGTCCAGACGCCGCAGACCTGGAGCTTGGAGACGCTGAAGGAGAAGTTTGAGTCGGTCGAAGTGGTCGCCGTGAACCAATGCTCCGGGAATAGTCGCGGCTTCTTCCAGCCACGAATCCCGGGAGGCCAATCAGGCCATGGTAACATGGGTTGTGCGCGATGGCGCGGGGTCCGCTTGGCCGATGTGCTCAAGGCTTCCAACTTGCTGCCTCAGTCTAAGCAGGTGCTTTTCGACGGGCTCGATCGGCCGTTGGTGGCCGGTATTCCTGATTTTGTGAAGGCGTTGGATGTCGAGCAGGCGCTCGACCCGGATGTGCTGCTTGCCTGGGAGATGAATGGTGAAGCCTTGCCTTGGCTCAATGGCTATCCGCTGCGTCTGGTGGTGCCGGGACGCTACGGAACCTATTGGGTCAAGCACCTGCACTCGATTCAGGTGGTGGACGCAACGTTCATTGGGTTCTGGATGAATCCGGCCTACCGCATTCCCGACGATCCTTGTGCGCATGTGGCTCCCGGAACCACGCCCAAGCGCACCGTGCCGATTGATCGGTTCAATGTGCGGTCTTTCCTGACCAGTCACCGGGCGGGAGATCGGATCGGGCCTGCAGGGCGGGGTGTGACGTTGCGCGGCATTGCCTTTGACGGCGGGTCAGGGATCTCGGATGTGACTGTCTCCACCGATGGTGGAAAGCGTTGGACGACCGCCCAACTGGGCAAGGATCTCGGCCGCTACGCCTTTCGAGAGTGGACTCTCGACTGGCAGCCTCCGACAGAGGGCTCGCCGGAGATCTTGGCCCGGGCCACCAATCGCCTTGGGCAAAGCCAACCCCTGGATGCGTTGTGGAATCCAGCGGGCTACATGCGCAATGTCGTAGAACGAACCGTATTGAGCTTATGAACTTGCGCTATTTTCAATGCGGCACCTCGTGTCGTGGAATCCTCAGAGCTGTGGTGGCGTTGACGGGTGCATTGGTACTTGCTGCGGCAACGGCGACCACCGTGCCGGAGTCTCCCAAAGCCAATGCGCATGCGGCCGATCCCTGGGTGCTCCCCGTGGGTGAACCGGCGTTGCCCGAGGGTGATCCGGCTGCACCGATTCGCCGCCATTGTGCCCTTTGCCATTCCTTCGACTACATCGCCACCCAGCCCCGATTGAGTCGGACCGGGTGGACGGCCAGTGTCGATAAAATGCGCTCCAAATACGGAGCGCCGATCCCCACCAATGACGTGCCTGCGCTGGTGAATTTCTTGGTGAAGCACCACGGCAAGGAATAGGTGCTCGCTCAGCCACGCTGGGGGAATGCACATCCGATCTGGCCATGAACCGCATTGAGGTTCCATCGTCCGTGGACACGATGATTAGAGGGAGTTTGATGAGGAGGGGACGGCCCCGTGCGTTCGGCGCGTTCGGCGTGCTGGGTGCCCTGCTAGCCGTTTTGTTGGCATCTTTAGCCCTGGTGGCTGCCGATGCCCCAGCGCCGACTTCAAGCAAAGCAGTCAGGGCGGCCAAGGCAGATGTTCCCGCCAACGTCCACCGACGCTCGCCCTTACCCAACGTGGTGATTCTCGCTGCCGACGGTTGGGCGGATTCAGACCTAGGAACCAACGGGGCTTTCCCGAATCTGGAAAAGCTGGCCGCCTCGGGCCTGCGCTGGTCCCAAGCTTACGCGGGCGCGGCATCGACTCCCGCGAGTCGTGCGGCGCTGCTGACCGGACGGCATTCCGGGCATGGGCCGATCCGCGGGCCGGTTCCTGGTCCGCTGGCCAACGAGGATGTTACTTTTGGAGAAGTGTTTCGGTCGGCGGGATACCGGACGGCGGTGATCGGTGTGTGGGACTTGGGCGGCAACAACACCCCGGGCCATCCGATGAAGCAGGGTTTTTCGGATTGGTTTGGTTTTCTCGATTCCCGTGAAGCCAAGAACCTGTACCCCAAGGCCCTGTGGCGGAATACCGACGTCTTCGATAACCTCATCGACCAACGCGGGCGTTTGGCTAATTACGCCCCCGACTGGTTTGCGCGGTTCGCCACCAATTACATCCAGGTTCATGAGGATCACCCATTCTTTCTGTATGTGGCTCATCCGCTACCGGGTGGCGTTGTTTCCGAAGAGGTGCGCGGACGCCATCGATTGCAGTGGGATACCTTGGTCGGTGCGGTGGTTCGGGAACTTGAGCAGAGCCGCATCCGGCGCGAGACGCTCCTCGTGGTGACTAGTATTAGTGGAACGGCTTCCGGGGAGGATCGACTGACCGAGGCCCAGCTCCGGGTGCCGCTACTCTTCAGTTGGCCGGGCAAGATTACGGCCGGCCAGACCAACGCCCGCCCGGTGGCCTTATGGGATGTGTTGCCGACAGCCGCGGCCCTGGCTCGGATTCCCGCCCCTCAGGGTCTCGATGGTATTTCGCTCCTGCCAGAAGTGTTAGGCGGGCTCAAGGAGCCCACCATTCGGGCCGGTGGTTTGTACTGGGAAACGGCCGAGGCTCCACCGAGTCGGGCCATCCGCTGGGACCATTGGAAGGCCGTCGAGCGCTCTTCCGCAGGAACGGTCGAATTGTATGATCTGAAGGCCGATCCCGCTGCAGTACAGAATGTCGCCGCTCATCAACCCGAACGGCTGGCCGAGGCCCGTCGACGGTTGCGCGAAGCGGCCGACCCGTTGCCCCCCCATCGTCCCTGATACACTGCGATCCCATGAGTCCCACGGAAGCCCTCACGCTGTTAGAATGTTTTCGAAATGGTCAGGTGCCTGTCGAGCAGGTCCTTCAAGCCTTCCAGGCGGCCCCGGTAGTCGATCTCGGGTTTGCCGTCGTTGATCAGCATCGAGCCCTGCGCAAGGGGTTCCCGGAGGTCATCTTTGGCGCGAGCAAAACCCCGGAACAGGTGGTGGCGATTGCGGGGGAAATTTTGGCGGCCGACGGACGGGTTCTGACCACACGGGTGACCCCGGAGCACGCTCGAGCCATGAAGGAGAAGTTTCCGCACACGATCCATCATGAGGCGGCCCGCTGTCTAACCCTTGAAACATCGCCGCTGCCCAAGCGTCCAGGAATCATTGCTGTTGTGGCCGCCGGTACGACCGATCTTCCGGTCGCTGAAGAGGCCGCGGTGACCGCAGATTTTATGGGCAACACCGTCCAGCGGATTTACGACGTAGGCGTGGCGGGGTTGCACCGCCTGCTGCGCCGGCTACCCGACATTCAGTCCGCCAATGTGGTGATCGTGGTGGCGGGAATGGAAGCTGCATTGCCGAGTGTGGTGGGTGGGCTCATCGGCCGGCCTATCATTGGGGTCCCCACCAGTGTGGGGTATGGCTCCCACTTCGGCGGCCTGACGGCGCTGTTAGGAATGCTCAATTCCTGCGCCAGCGGTCTCACGGTGGTGAACATCGACAACGGCTTCGGAGCCGGTTACGCCGCCAGCGGCATTAATGCACTAGCCGCATCTTCATCGTCTGCGTCGGTTGCCTCGCTCTCGTCGCCTCAGCCGTAACGATTGAGTGGGGAGGAAAGGGGTTGCGTGGCCAGCACGCCAGATCCGATGGAACCGTTAGGACTCAGAAGGGGTCTGATAAAGCCCCTCAGAGGCGATGACGTCGGCCGCGCCGGCGGGCACCAAGTGCGCGAAGGGAAGCCCCCGACGGATCCGGTCCCGGACCTCCGACGAGGAAATGCCGAGCGGCCACCCACGCAGGTGACGCAGTCGCCAGGGCGAGGGCAGGGAAGCCTGAGGTTGGCCGGGTCTTGGAATGACCACGAAGGTCACAGCCTTGGCCAAC
>JBDKKQ010000455.1:0-3471 GCA_039796015.1 Verrucomicrobiota bacterium | reverse complement strand
GATCTACGCCGACGCCTGACATCGAGTTACCGCCTTCCAGGTCTCCTTCACGGACGCGATGTCCGAATAGGAGGCTGCCTGCTGGAAACTCCTTAGGGGATTTCGGTGCAGGCAACGATTTCTGACAAAGACCAGAGCGTTGAGGTGGCTTTGATTTCTACTTTGACTTGAGTCCGGCGGTGTTTACCGAAAACACACGATATCGGTGCCGTTTGCCCGGCTCGGCTGTGGTGTCGATGAAATGCAGCGTTGCTAGCGGTTGGGGTGGCGTGTCGCTGAATTGCAAGCTCTGGAAGACCGGACGGCCATAGGGGTTCCGACCCTGCGTCGGAAAATTGGCGAGGAACCGCCCGTCACGTTCGATCACAAATCGTGCAAGACCACTCTCGACGTCCGCTTCGGCTTCCCACGTCAGTTCGTTGCCGATGGTCTGAAGCTTCTTGGGCGCGGGGGGTGGCGTTGGGTCGGTCACCGCAGTGTTCTTGGAATACTGAACCCAAGCGCGAGCGATGGCCTGGTCCGGCAGCCAAACAGACCGCTCCTGGACTCCGGTGAATCGTGCTGCTGGCACTGGGATCGCGTCCGGGCCCAACGGACCCAACGGAGCCAACCAAGC
Source organism: Verrucomicrobiota bacterium (assembly GCA_039796015.1). Taxonomy (GTDB): domain Bacteria; phylum Verrucomicrobiota; class Verrucomicrobiia; order Limisphaerales; family UBA9464; genus SXXZ01. The sequence continues at coordinate 2,855 of JBDKKQ010000455.1, read as the reverse complement.
GACCGAAGCCCGCATGGGTCTGAGTGGGGCGCCAGCTCGGGCGGGTAATCGAGCCGTAAGGCAGGCATCGAGCCACGGAATGGCCAAGTAGCGCTGATTGCCGCATTCATGGCTGGTCAACGGATCCACAGCCACGCCGATGAGCGCTCCCTGGCTCCGCATCCCAACGAAAAATCGCTCCATTCCCGGCCAAACGCCGGCGAAACGGTCGGTTGGGTCCGTAACTCCTTCTTTCGTGCCGAGATTGCACATCAACGGCACCTGAACGGCGGCCTTAGAAATTATGTAGGACTCGGGCTGCCCCTCAGCCCTCGTGAGCGGTGGCACCCCGGAGCGCAACCACGCCGCAACAACCCGATCTGGATGCAGCAGCGCCATGCCACCGGCCCAATGCCCTCCCCCGCTATGGCCCCAGAGCGCCCACGGCACCGACGCCAGTTCCGGATGCCCGCACTGACGGGCCAACTCGCTCAGCGCCTTCTGAAAGGCGGCATCCGAACCCCGGCGGGGATCACACCAGAGCTGGCAATCCGCCTTGTCTGGCTGTTCATAAGCCGGTGACAGCAGCGCACAACGGTGCTTCCGGGCGAGCGCCTGCCAATGCAAGTCATAGGCACCGGTAAGCCCCGACTTGCAGGATCCCTCGCCACATCCGTGCTGATGGACGATGACACCGCGCAACGAACGCACCTCGGGCGGGACCCAGAGAGTGAAGTTGGCTGCATAGGCCAATCCATGAGGCGCGTCCGCGGCCTCGTGGCGCACCCGGTAGTACGGGCGATCCGCCGGTGGGAAGACGTCGTAGGGCGGCTTTTGGGCTAAAACTGCACCAACGAAACTGAAAAGCAGGACAACAAAGCGGTGCATGGGGTGTGCATAGGCTGTCCGTGCCTTCGTGCAGTTGCAAGGAATGCAGCGACTTCTCCGTGGACCGCGGAGTCCGGGAATTGGCGGGCATCACCACCCCAATTTCAAATCCGGCGACTTCGCCATAATTCAAAGGCCGACCAGTTTGAACAAAGCTGAGCGAAGCCTCCATCGCGACTTTGCTTTCAGAAGTTCGGCGTGAAGTTGAGAGTGAGAACTTGACCCTGGGATGGAGCGCATGGTCTTCTTTGCCTCCAGCGGAGAGGTGGCCGAGTGGCTGAAGGCGCTGGTTTGCTAAACCGGTTTACGGTCAAAAGCCGTAACGGGGGTTCGAATCCCCCCCTCTCCGCCAGCTTTTATTGGGGTTTTCAACAATCGGTTGATTTTTCCACCAAATTTCCCACGCAAGTCCCCTAAAAGTTCCAGTACGGCTTAGCGCAGAGAGCCCGGAACAGAACCCGAAAGAACGGGACTGGAATCCGATGGAAAATTCACCGGCCTCGATTTTCGAGCCCTTCATTGGCCTCAGCGACTCTTTCCAAAACGGTTGGTGACCAGCCTGAGCCCGTTTTCCCGATCAAGCCTACGGCGGGAAAATCTCCACGGAGGTCAAGATCTCGGGAATGACCCAAGTCTTCCGTTCGAACCCTCAGCCGACCGAAAACCGTCCAGAATCGTAGCCCGGCCCGTTCCTACACCGACCGCTTCAAGGTCACCATCGATCACGCCGGCGTGAACAGTTCCTACGCCCTGTATGCCACCGACATGCCGCAAGGTTTTCCCGAGGTCATGGGCGGCAAGCCGTGGGATAACGTCGACGGCCTGCAGAGGGAAAATCCGATGTTCTATGCGAAGAACTTCAAGACCCCGACGCTCATCACCCACGGCGAACTTGACTACCGCGTGCCGTACGGCAACGGCCACGAGCTCTATGGCGTGCAACAGGCGATGAACGTGCCGACGCGACTCGACGTGTTGGTTGATGGGTGCCTGCTGCTCGAACTGAATGCTGCTCGAACTGAAGTGTGTCGAGAACGTCATCCCCATCCACAATGCTCAACTCCTCAGCTACATGAAACTGCTCGATATTCCGATCGGGCTCGTCATCAACTTCACTGAGCTGAAACTGGTGGACGGGATCTCTCGCATGATGCTCTCCAGCGCAAACCAATGAACCTGGTACTTCTCAGAAGCCAACGAAATGTCACTCTGGAGGGTTTCCTTCGTTCTCTTCGTTTCCTTCTGTAAAACATCATGCCTCTCCTCGAAATCAAAAATCTCCAGGTCGAATTCGGCTCTGGCGCCAGCGCCGCCCGCGCGGTGGACGGCGTCTCCCTCTCGCTGGAGGCCGGCAAGACCTTGTGCCTCGTCGGCGAGAGTGGCTCCGGGAAGAGCGTCACCGCGCTTTCCATTGCCAAGCTCGTGCCGTCTCCGCCCGCGCGCTACGTCGGCGGCGAGATTCTCATCGAAGGCCGGGACGTTTTGAAAATGTCCTCGCGCGAGTTGCGGGATATTCGGGGCGGACTCGTGAGCTACGTCTTCCAGGAACCGGGCGCGTCCTTGAACCCGGTCTTTCGCATCGGGGCGCAAATCAAGGAATCCCTCAAATACCATCGGCCTGCATTCGCCAACGATGCCGAGGTCATCCGATTGCTGAAGCTCGTCGGCATTCCCGCGCCGGAATCGCGGCTGAGAAATTATCCGCACGAACTATCTGGCGGCATGCAGCAACGTGTGATGATCGCGATGGCGCTCGCATCGCAACCGAAGCTGCTCGTGGCTGACGAACCCACCACCGCTCTCGACGTGACCATCCAGGCACAAATCATTGAGCTGTTGGGCGACCTGCGCAAACAGCTGGGCATGGCCGTCTTGCTCATCACCCACAACCTCGGCATCGTGGGTGACCTCGCCGACGACGTGGCGGTGATGTATGCGGGACAAATCGTCGAGCACGGACCGGTGCGCGAGGTTCTCCAGAGGCCGCT
>JBDKKQ010000454.1:0-7595 GCA_039796015.1 Verrucomicrobiota bacterium | reverse complement strand
ACGCATGGGGGCCAATATGGCCCGACGGCTGAAGGAGTCGGGATTCCATGTGACCGCAGTCTATGACCTTCGCCGAAAGCAGGCTCGGTTGTTGGCCCAAGAAATCGGGTGCGAGGCCCCTACGCGATTATCCGCGGTGACTGCCTTGGCCGACGTGATCCTCACGGTGGTGTCGGACGATGACTCGATGGAGTCGCTGTTCGCTCAGAAAGGAGACAGCCTGCTCAAAGGAGCCGCAGGAAAATTATTCATCAACTGCGCGACTGTGAGTCCAGCCACCCATGTGATGGTGGAGTCCAGATCTCAGGCAGTGGGCGCTGAGAGTGTGGAAGCCTGCATGGCCTCCAGCATTACTCAGGCTCGCCAAGGGACGTTGTATTTGATGACAGCAGGCCAACAGAGCTCATGCCAAAGGGCTGAGCCTATCTTGGCCAAGCTGTCGGCTTCCCGGCGCTACATTGGAGCCGCAGGAACAGCCGCGCAGGTCAAGGCACTGGTCAACATGGTGATGAACATCAACACCGCAGGTCTCGCCGAAGGGTTGGGCTTGGGGGCAGCCATGGGTCTAGACTTGGGAATGCTCCGTGAAGTGTTTTCTCAGACTGGAGCCAATTCTCGGGTGTTGGAGACCGATGGCGAAGACATGCAAAAGCGCGATCACGCCTGCTTCTTTAGTTCGGCTCACGCCGCCAAGGATTCTGGGATCGCTGTCAGTCTTGCCAAGAAGGTGCGGTTGAAGGTGCCTTTGGCTCAGGCCGCATTGGGCCAGTACACTCGGATGGTCGATAGCGGACTCGGAGAATTGGACAAATCGGGCGTTGCTGAATTGACCTTTCCAGGTCGCGGCCCCAAGCCTGCCAAACCGGCCAAGGCCTCCAAGATGGTCCAGAAAGAGGTCCAGAAAACGGTCCGTAAGAAGAAGTGAGTTCGGGGACGCTCTAAATATCGAAGAGGGGCAGGGGCTTTGAGTCTCTGCCCGGTGAACTCGGTTGCGGTGGCTCAGGTGCTGCCGTGGTTCACGCGTTGCGGTAGCTCAGGGAATAGCCGGAGCTCAATGCACCAAGCTGTCGTGGCAGTCGAAGCTGCGCTGACTCGGCTAAACTGTGAATTTGCCCCTAAATCAGCGATCCTGATCTTCGAGACGGGGACACCATCGTCGATTAAACCGTAGCGGCCCTTTTTTTCGTTTTCCAGTGGGGCCATCCGATGGCTCAACGAATAGCCCACTGGATGGCTCTTTTATTCGTCGAGGGCGACCGAGCGGCCCCGGGGGGCGACCGAATATTGAAGGAAACGGTCTAAGAGCAACTGGACACCGAAATTGTTGACGCCGGAACCAAAGAAGATCGGCGTGAGTTTCCCCATCAAGACCTGCGGGTGGTCAAATTCGGTGCCCGCCATTTCCACCATCTCGATTTGCTCCCGGACTGAAGCGTAGGTGAGCTCATCGAGCTTCGAGCGAACAATGGGGTCATCGAGGCCGGTGACATTAACCGGGGCCCGGTACATGCCGCCCACCACTCGCTCAAAGAGGTGAACCCGTTTTTCGGCGCGATCGTAGATGCCGCGGAATTCTGGGCCATTGCCCAAGGGCCAATTCATGGCGCAGGAGCGGATTCCTAGTACGGCCTCCAACTCATCCATGAGTTGGATGGGGTCCCGGGAAGGGCGATCCAACTTGTTGATGAAGGTGAAGATAGGAACGCCGCGTCGAGCGCAGACCTCGAAGAGTTTGCGGGTCTGGGATTCAACGCCTTTGCCGGCATCAATGACCATGATCACCGCATCCACAGCCGTCAGTACGCGGTAGGTGTCTTCCGAGAAATCTTTGTGCCCCGGTGTGTCCAGCAGATTGATGTGGTAGCCGGAGTATTCGAACTGCAGCACCGTAGAACTGATGGAAATACCGCGCTTTTTCTCCAGCTCCATCCAGTCCGAGGTGGTGGCTCGTTGATTTTTGCGGGCTGTGACCGAACCGGCCAGCTGGACAGCGCCGCCGTAGAGCAGAAGCTTTTCAGTGAGCGTTGTCTTGCCGGCATCCGGATGCGAAATGATCGCAAAGGTGCGCCGGCGCTGAATTTCTTCCTGTTGGGTCACGGGGATCCGATTGGGGTTGGAAGATTTGGAGTCTCAAGAAAAACGGCACCCCGGAGGGTGCCGTTCACGATTTTTATTAATCGGCCTAGATCAGGCGGCCTGAGGCGGATTTTCCGGAGTAGTTTCACCGGAAACTGCCGGATGTTCAGCTTCTACTTCTACGGCAGGAGCCTCTTCAGCGGCAGGGGCCTCTTCGGCGAGGGAAGCGGCGACGTCGTCGACCGCTACGGTTTCAGTGGCTGACGCCGGAGCAACCTCTGCAGTCACAGCCTCGGGAGCTGCAGGCTGCTTGTCAGCCTTCTTCGGGGCCTTCGGGGTCGGAGTAGGACGCGGTGCTGGCTTCTTGGCCGTCTCCAACATTCCGCTGGCGAATTCGATCACATGACCTTGGTGGATGAGCCAGTGGAGGTCGTTCAGGACCGCCTGCTGTTCCAGTGTCAGCGGGGAGGGGGCCGGAGCTGCTCCGCCTTCGACCGCCGCCTCGGCAGGGGCCGGGCTCGGAGCGAGGGTCTCGACCAAGCGCTTGCGATTGGTTCCGAGATTGGTGTTGATGTGATCGATGATCTTCTTGGTCGTCTCAGAGACCACGCTGTTCTCGGTATCGAGGTGATGCGGGCGGGCGACCGCCACATGGACCACAGTTTTGTCGCGCTTGAAGAACTGAAGGCCCATGGAGGCGAACGTGTTGCTCAACGCGGTAGCGATACGGATTGGGAACCGCTTTTCCTTGTCGAGCGAGACGCGCAGCAGTGTCTGGAGCGCCGCCGGCAACTTGGCATCCGCCTTCGGTGTGAAGGAGTCTACCTGCTTGATGAACGAGGGCTGATGAACTTCAGCGAAGTGGGCCCGGACCTCTTCCATCGATTGAAGCATCTTGGGTTCAGGAACGTTGAGAGCCGTGTACTCGAAGCGGAAGCTGACCGAATCGGTCCATTGCTTCACAATCGCCTCGTCTTTCACGATCTTCACGCGGCTCTTGTACATGTCGAAGTTCATCCGGGAGAACCGCTCGGCGTGGAGCTTGCGGAGTTTCTCCTGGTAGCCGTGGAAATTCGGTGGCCCCAGCAAATCACCAGTCATACCGCACTGAGCCACCAGGGTCCAAACTCCCTTGGGCGGATCACATGGCATTTTCTCGGTCTGATAGAAGGTCTCGAAATGTGCTTTGAGCGCGTGCTCGGCAGCGGCCTCTTCATTCAGCCAGAGGGTGTCGTCGAGATTGCAGACAAAGAGCGGCTGGACGGCCACATCCTTCTTGCTCGCCTCGTCACGGTGCTTAATGACCTTGAAGCCGACGGTGTAGCGTTCGGGCTTTTGCATCACCAGACCGGCTACCTCGAAGAGGGGGTAGGCGCGACCACTGAGTTTGATTTGTCGGGCCAACGAGCTGACGCCGCCTTGTTCAGGAGTCAGGGTCAGTTCGATGGGAATCAGCGGTTCAGGACGGAAATCCGGACGACGCGGGCCACGACCGGGTCCATCGCGACCGGGTCCATCACGTCGGGGGCCGTTCTTGGGATCCCAAGCGATGCCAGGAGCGCCGCCACCAGGTCCACCCTGCGGGCGCGGTCCGCGGTCACCACCGGGGCGGGGGCCGCCAAAGCCACCAGGTCCACCGGGGCGAGGACCACCGAAACCACCAGGTCCACCCGGGCGAGGTCCGCCAAAGCCGCCAGGACCACCGGGGCGAGGGCCGCCAAAGCCGCCGGGGCCACCGGGGCGGGGGCCGCCAAAGCCGCCAGGTCCGCCAGGGCGAGGGCCACCGGGGCCGCCGGGACGATCCCCGCGGCCAAAGCGCCGGTCGCCACGGGATTCGCCTTCGGTTCCATCGTATCGGGCGTACTTGTTAGGGTCCGTCGGCGATGTAGCCCAGGCGGGCTGAAACAGTTTGTTCAGGTCGAGGTTGATCTCCAGTGATTCGCTCATATCAAAAAGACCGCATCTAAGCGGGTGTTACCAAAATGGTTCGGCACAATGGGACCCGGAAGGGGCGAAAGCAAGTCTGTCAGCAAAAATGCCGCTTTTCTAAAAAACAGGGGTTTGGACTGGAATGGAGCAGGCCGGCGTTGGTCAAGGATTCATCGTCTTAGCCCGCTTGGAGACGGGGCTTGGATGAAAGGGTGGATTGATGGCATCCTTTCGGCAGGTTCCCATGGGTTCAAACTTTTCCATTTGTTGCTGTGAGTGCGCTCGGTGGGCGCCGTTGGAAAACTCTTGGCTGCGCCGAGCGTGGGTGGGCGTTTTGACGGTGGCGTTCGCCCTGAAGATTTTTGCGGCCGACGCAGTGAGCACAGGGGGCATAGGGGTCGCCTCCAGTGGTCTCAGTTCCCGAGCAGCGGCGCTGTGGTCACTCAATCCTCTATTGTCTCCTCCGGTTCCGACGGGCTTGGGTTCAGAGCATCCGATTGATCGGTTTATTGATGCGGCCTTGGTCACGCAGGGGTTGCACCGGGCTCCGGAAGCACAGCAGCGAACCTTGATTCGGAGAGTGGCCTGGGATCTTACAGGTCTTCCCCCCACGCCCGGCGAGGTGGACACCTTCCTCTCGGACCTCTCTCCGGAAGCCTTCGAGCGCATGGTGGATCGGTATTTAGTTTCGCCTGCCTACGGTGAACGGTGGGGGCGCTGGTGGCTGGATTTAGCGCGCTATGCCGACACGAACGGCCAGGACGAAAACAAAGTCATGGCCAATGCCTGGCGCTACCGCGACTGGGTAATCCGCTCATTCAATGCCAACCAACCCTACGACCAATTCGTTCAGGAGCAGTTGGCCGGAGATCTTCTCGACCGAAAGGAGGTTTCGGAATCTCAGTTGTTTGATCGGTATATGGCCACTGGGTTTCTTGTTTTGGGGCCCAAGATGTTGGCTGAACAAGACAAGCCCAAGTTGGTGATGGATTTGGTGGACGAGCAAATCGATGTCGTCAGTCGGGCGTTTCTGGGGCTGACGATGAGTTGTGCCCGCTGCCACGATCATAAATTCGATCCGATCAGCGCCCAAGATTACTACGCCATGGCCGGAATTTTCCGTAGCACGAAGACTCTGGAGAACTTGGCCTTCGTCTCAAAATTCAACGAGCGACGTATTACGGGCAGCCAACGCATGGCTGCCATCGAGGCTCACAAGTCATCGATGAGCCAAATCCAGAAGCAGTACGATGAAGCGGTTCGTATGGCCAATGCCGGATTGCAGCGCGAATGGCAGGCGGTGATGTCGAGGGATCTTCCGCTGTGGATGGATGCGTCTCGTTCCGCGGCGACCAACAGTCTCGAAGGACGATGGAAACAATGGTGGCAGGGTAAATCGCCGACCCCGGGTGTCCGGCGCACCTTCGAAGAATTGGCGAAAGATGCTGCGGTCCGCGAGTCCTGGTTGGCTCCTATTCGCGCCGGCAATGAATTGAAGGCGGGCGGGGTTCAGTTGGCTTCAGGTCGGGTGGGATTTGGTTTTCAGGCCGATGGCCGAAACCACATTAATCGACCAGCGAGTGCCGATTTAGAGCCCAAGCAGTGGACCCTCCAGACTTGGGTTTATGTCGACGAGTTTGGCAAGGAAGGGGATGCCCGCCGTTGGTTGGTGGCCAAGAACGACAACGAATGGGCCGAGGGACATTACGCGCTGCTCCTCGATGGAAAACACCCCATGGCCTACCTGAACATCGGGGGCGGCCCGGAGCGCGTGGTTTCCCTTCGGGCGACCAAGACCATTCAGCGGCGGGAGTGGCATCAATTGACGGCCACCTACGACGGAAAGCTATTCTGCCTGTTTGTGGATGGAGCCCCCGCTGGACAACTCGAGGTCGGCAAATCTCGCGTGGCCGGATCTGGGCGTTTTTCAGTGGGGCAGCGGCCTGATGGGTATGTGCACTTCAAGGGGCGTTTGGATGAAGTGATTTTGTCGGACGAGGTCTGGACGGCAGAACGCGTGAATGAGGCGTTTAAATCGCCGGAGCGGGTCCGTGATTGGCCTGCGTTGCTTCGCTTAGACTTCGACCACCTGACCGACTCCGAACGCCGAGAAGCCGAGTGGGCCGAGGCTCGAGAAGCCGTCTTTGGTGCCGATGGAGTTCTCGCGTTGCCGAAGGATCCGAAGCCGCTCTACCCGCAAGCGGTCCGGGATGCGCTTTCGCTGAAGGAACAAGAGCGCGAAGCCTTAAAACGCCAAGATCCGGGAGCCCCTGAATTTGCTCTGTCCGTTGAAGAAGGGACGGTGGCGAACTTGCCGGTTCATATCCGGGGCAGCCATCTTCAATTGGCGGCTCATCCTGTCCCGCGCGGTTTTCCCAAGGCCATTCAAGTGAGCCATGCTCCGTTCATTGCCGAATCACAAAGCGGGCGACTGGAACTGGCACAGTGGTTGACCCGACCTGACCATCCACTCACGGCGCGGGTGTTGGTCAACCGAGTTTGGCAGGCTCACTTTGGCAACGGATTAGTGCGCAGTTCTGACAATTTTGGTTTGCGCGGTGAGGTTCCAAGTCATCCCCAATTGCTGGACTGGTTGGCGCATGGATTTGTGAGTGGCGGTTGGAACATTAAGCAACTCCACCGGCAAATTCTCACCAGTGCCACCTGGCGGCAGGCCGGTCGGATCCACGGCGATCCGAAAGGGTTTGAATCGGATCCGGAGAACCGCTGGCTTTGGCACTATCCCCGGCAACGGTTGGAGGCAGAGATGATCCGCGACGGTGTCCTGGCCGTATCCGGACGGCTGGATCGCTCGATGGGTGGAAGCTTGGTCTCGTGGGGGAATGACGATTACACACCTGAGGACACGGTTTCCGAAACCTCCCGGCGTCGGACGCTCTACCTGCCGGTGGTTCGAGACCGCGTCTATGATTTGCTGACCCTCTTTGACTTCGCCAATCCCAGTGTCGGCGTGGCGCGTCGGACGCCCACCGTGGTGTCGCATCAAGCGCTTTTCTGGATCAACAGCCCCTGGGTCAAAGATCAGGCGGGTGCGTTGGCAACGGACATTCGATCGGGGGAGCCACGGCCCGTGACTCAGCGTGTGAGCCTCGCCTACGAACGCGTTCTCGGTCGCTTTCCGACCGAGGCGGAGCAGGTCCGCGCGGTGGCGTTTTTGTCAAAACCGGGAACCACGGCCACCGCACCGGATTCTGCCGAACGGTGGCTCGCTTGGTGCCAGGTGCTCCTGGCCAGTTCTGAATTCCAGTACCGCGATTGATTCCTATGAACCCGGCCATGCACTCACGAATTTCACGACGCCAACTCCTGCGTCGGTCGGCTCTGGGCTTCGGCAATCTCGCCTTGATGGGATTGATGTCTCCGGGTTTGCGCACTCGAGGTTCGGAGATTCAGCCTAACCCCTTGGCTCCGCGGGCTCCGCTGTTTCGCTCCAAGGCCAAGCGGATTATTTTTCTCTTCATGCATGGGGGTCCCTCGCATGTGGACACCTTCGATTGGAAGCCCCGGCTCTTGAAGGATTCGGGCAAGCCCTTGCCCTTCGATAAACCCCGGATCCAGTTCGCCAAGAC
>JBDKKQ010000453.1:0-9363 GCA_039796015.1 Verrucomicrobiota bacterium | reverse complement strand
CTTTTGTGTAAAAATGAGGGCTGCTCCATTGGCCCCGTTGGCTAGGGCGAGGTGGATTGGAGCGCTCGCTGGGCGGCCTTTCGACTCAAGGCGGCCCGCAAATTCTCCTCCCAAAATTCACCACGGATCCCACTTGCCGATGAGTCACCACCGGCGGCTTGTAGGATATCTTGGTAGGCCCGCAGTTCGTGGCGAGCCTCGTCCTCCCGCCCCAGACGCGCACACAGTTCTGCACGAAAACTTTTGAGCTCGGCGCGACGCGCCGGAAGGGACTCAACACCCGCTCGAACCACTCCAAATTCGCGCTGCCCCATGGATTCGTCGAGGAGTTCGAGGGCTGCTTGGAAGTGTCCCCGTCGATGGGCCAACCGGGCACGCATCAACAAGGCAAAGTCACAGCTCCAATCTTGAGCCGCAGCAACTCGCTCGACCATCGCTGCGGCCACGGCCATCTCGGTGGCATCGCCGTTCGCAGCTAATAAGCCGTCGGCCAGCAGCAACGCATCGACACCCTCAGCCAATGAAACGTAGCCCAACAAACCCGCACGGCCCAACCGACGGATCGCTTCCATATCCTCAAGACTGAGAGCCAGAAACATGGCCCGATGCCAGTTACGGACCCCGGCCAGTCGGTTGATGGCCACCGCCTCCATCTGCAGTAATGCCTCGGGCAACCTCCCAGCACGGGCCATCACCACGGCACGCTCGGCCTCTAGGGCCAGTTGCTCAACTTCCGACGCACCCCGTTCCCGAAACCCCTGACGTTGGTCTATCAACCAGCGTTCGGCCTCGGCATGACGCCCCTGACCGCAAAGCGCATGAGACATCTCTGCCACCCACCGAACCCGCAGCCCTGGAGGTTCCCCAGCCAAATCGGCCGCAGTCGGGGCTCTGCCGCGGAGAATTTTTTCAGCGCGATCAAAACGCCCCTGCACCGACAATGCCCGCGCGTAGTCGGGAACACACCCATGGAGTCGAACACCCTGATCAGAAGGCGACGGCTCTAGGCGGCAAGCCTCCTGCAGTCGGGCCTCTGCTTCGGGAAACCTCCCTGCGAGCAACAGCCACGATCCCTGGGTGGCTCGGACTTCTCGGGCCATCGTTCGGTCCGGCGGCGTGCGAGCGAGAAACGATTCGGCCAGACGGTCCAGCTCACCGAGCGCCGCCTCTGCCGCCGGCCCGGGCCCTCCAGAAGCCCAGAGCCGCGTGCCCGCGAGAAAAACCGCCAGCAAATCGCGCTGCAACTGGGGGGCCGCCAAACGGATCTGCGGGGCGATACGGGCGATGGCTTCGCTTTGACCCAGAGCGGCCGGATAATCCCCCAACTGTTCAATGAAGGCCTTCCAGAGGTGGACCCGGACCACCAACTCGGCGATCGGCGCATTGGACAGCGAGGACGACACCAGTCGATCGGCCGTCGCGATGAGTTCTCGGGCGGCCCGAGAATCACCCCGCTGGGTGAGGGGCGGCAGGGAATCGGAAAGAAACTGGTGAACAAAACCCGTCACTGCCTCGGTGCGGGCGGCCTCGGTGCGACCACGTACCCACGCAGCGACGGCCAGAGCCATGCCCAGGCTTAACCCTAAGGTCACCGCCATTAGGGACAGGCTGGTGACCCGGTTGCGGCGGACCCATTTGCGAAGCCGGTCCTGCGCTCCCGGCGGCCGAGCCAAGATCGGTTCGTGGGCCAAGAACCGCCGCAGATCTGACGCCAAGGCGTCCACGGAGGCGTAACGACGGGAGCGGTCTTTTTCGAGGCACTTCAGGAGAATCCAGTCGATGTCGCCCCGAACCTCACGCAACAGGGCCGCACCGTGGGTAGACCGCGCCTGGGCGATGGCTTCGCGCTCGTCGAGCGGCCTGCTCGCCAGACGCTGGCTAGGTCGCTGCGGCTCGGTTTCCCGGAGGGTCCGGCGAAGCGCCTCTAGGCCGCCCTCCAACAGGGCACGCCCGTCGAACGGCGGTGACCCGGTCACCAACTCGTAAAGGAGTACTCCCAGACTGTAGAGATCGCTGCGCGTATCGATGTCGAGCCCGCTCATATCGGCCTGTTCGGGACTCATGTAGGCCGGTGTCCCGATAAACGGATAGAGTCGGGTGCCGGCGGCGGTTTGCTTACCGAGGCGTCCCTCAAGCGCCTTGGCGATCCCGAAGTCGATGACCCTTGGGACGGGTGTCCCGTCTTCGTCGATCACCAGCAAGTTGGTGGGCTTGATGTCGCGATGCAGCACGCCCTTCTGATGCGCATGCTGCACGGCCCGACAAACCCGGATCGCCAATTCAAGGCGTGCGGTGACGCTCAAGCGGTTGCGGTCGCAGTAGTCGGTGATGGGTTGACCGGACACCAGTTCCATCACCACATAAGGCCGACCGCGCTCAGTGGTACCCGCGTCGAGAACCTTGGTGATGCCGGGATGATCCATCATGGCCATGGCCTGCCGTTCGCCCTCGAAGCGGGCAATCACGTCACGACTATCCATGCCCGGCTTCAGAATTTTGATCGCCACGCGACGCCGTACCGGATCGGTTTGCTCGGCTGCGAAAACCCGTCCCACCCCACCCTCACCCAGAAACTCGAGCAAGCGATAGCGACCGATGACTGTTCCGGGCTGTTCCTCCTGGGCCGTGTCTGGGGACCGGCGCGGGAGGGACTCGAAGAGAGAATCGGGGTGTCGATGCGCTTCAAGAAGAGACTCCACCTCGTGGCGAAACGCCGGGTCAGAACAGGCTTGGTCTAGAAACGAGGCTTGCGCGGTCGGTGATCCTAGAGCGACCGCCGCGTCGAACACCCCTTCCAGTTCCAAGGTCGAGAACTTGGGTCTCTCGGGACCCACGACCCCAGAGGCCCCGGCAGCGTCGGCCGATTCGGTTGTTGGATGAATCTTCATTCGCGCTGCAATTCCCGGGACAACCAGGCTTTCGAAAACACCCAGTCCCGCAAGACGCTCCTTTCCGACAACCCCAGCACCTCGGCGATTTCTTGCACCTCCATACCGACAAAGACACGCATCTTAACGACCTCCGCCTTGCGCGCGTCGATGAGAGCCAATCGATCCAAGGCCTCGTGAACCCGGAGGCACTTATCGCCATCTTGAGCAATGGGCAGGTCGACGACCTCGGCGTCCACACGAATCCACTCACCTCCATGCCGAATACGGGCGCGGCGACGGGCTCGATCGATGAGGATCCGACGCATGGCCTCAGCGGCAGCGACGAAGAAATGCTCAGGACTGTCCCACGGCCGGCGAGAGGAATGTCCAAGCCTCAACCAGGCCTCATGAACCAGCGCCGTGGGTTGCAGAGTTTGCCCAGGCTGTTCGTGGGCCATTTTCTGGGCGGCCAGCCGCCGGAGTTTGTCGTAGACCACGGAGAGCAACTCGGAAGCATTGGGCTCTGTCTCCGGATCAGACAACCGATGCGAATCGGAGCCCGGGTTTGAGGCAACATCGCTCGCAGGCTTGCTCACGGGTTTGCTCGCGATCGGATCGACGACTGGCGGGCCTTTCGTCATTGGGTCACTGGAGTCCTCCGGACACGGGCGGAGCCATCGATGAAACCTGCTTGAGGGTCGGGGGATTCCGATGTTTCCGACCATTCAGCAAGGCTCCCACCCACGTGTAGCGAACGCCCCATTCATACACCACCAGCAGGAGTCCGGTGACCCCAACCGAGATAATCAGGCATTTGACCCAACCCGGAATCGGCCAGCCCACGATGGCCCCCTGAGCCCAAATCACCAAAGGCAGGTGGCCCAGGTACAACCAATAAGCCGAATCAGACAAGTAGCGCACACGGGGGCTTTCGCCCTGAACCCAAGCGCGAAAAGCACCGATGCACCCGACGCTCATCCCCCAGGCGTAGAGGCCTTGGAAGAGGACCGTCGCGGTATGAAAATGACGGTCGGCCAGCAGACGTGATCGGAATCCCAAATAGCCCGTCGCAAACTCAACACCGAGAGGCAGCAGGACGAGCAAACTCACGGACAAGCTCCAACGCCAGTGGCGACCCAATTCACCCACCTCATCCTTCGATTCGTAGTAGAGCACTCCGAAGGCGAAGAAGATCATATAGTAGGCAAACACATGCGGCATGGGAACGACGCCCATCGCGGTGTCGGGTCCGAAAGCCCCACCTTCCCATCCCATGAAGGCCTGCGGCACCCAAGTCAGCGGCAACCAGAGCAGCCATTTCAATGATCCCAGCGTCAGCCAACGAGGCGATGCCGACCCACCCCAACGCTCGGCCACCCAGGCGTAAATCGAGAACGGCAACAACATCCAGCAGAGGAACCACAAGAACCACACGACGACGAATACCGGAGTGTTAATGAGCGACTGGAACACTCCCGCCAGCACGGAGGGCTTGGATTCGCCAAGCTTGGAACCCGCAGGCGAATCGGTGACGCCCAAAGCGGTCAAGCGCCGGACCGCCTCCCCGCGACCGGCTTCAACCGCGGCACGGTCCAGTTTCATGGAGAACAGGCCCGCGATAAATTCGGTGGTGGGCCAATCGGCACGCGCCGGTTGAAGGGCCGATTCTCCCTGAGCATTTCGGACATGGACGTTCACCCCATTTGAAATAAGAAGATCCACCACGCCGGTGCGCCCCAGAAAGACCGCCGCATGGAGCGGCGTATTGCCGTCCCGGTTCGTCCCATTCACCGACGCGCCCGCCTCAATGAGTTGCCGCGC
Organism: Verrucomicrobiota bacterium; assembly: GCA_039796015.1. Classification (GTDB taxonomy): domain Bacteria; phylum Verrucomicrobiota; class Verrucomicrobiia; order Limisphaerales; family UBA9464; genus SXXZ01. The sequence continues at coordinate 4,672 of JBDKKQ010000453.1, read as the reverse complement.
CAAATCTGCCCTACCCTGAAGCGCCACCATCGAGAGGGGAACGATGCCCGATTCCGGCTGCTGCGCGTTCAAATCCGGCTTCTTGGCCAGAACCCGACCCAGCACCGCCGCATCGCCGGAGGCCAGCGCATTCCAAACTGAAGCCTCTGAAGAGGCCGCCTTCTGAACCTCCTGGCCCTGACGGAATCGGGCCCCGGCCGCAGCCGCGCTGCCAGAAGACCACCCCATCGCCGGCACCAGCGTCACCAGACCCAAGAGACACGGCACCAGAATGCGCAGCAGGCGATTTTTCCAGAGCGCCGCCAAACCCCGTCGTCGCCACAGCAGCGCCGTGAAGAACCCGCTCACCACAAAGAACAGAGGCATCCGGAACCCATGGACCCCCGCCTGAAAGAGATACACCAGAGAGCTCTGGCTCGGATCCTGGATCATCCACCAGGTTCCAGCGGCATAAGCCAAAGCCGCATGGTAAACGATACCCAGCAACATCGCCGCCGCCCGGAGAGCATCCAGGTCATGACGACGAGGATCCAATCGCGGCGCAGTGGGTGTTGGGTGTTCTTGATTCGGAACCGAGCTCATAGGATGGAACGATGACACCTTTATTGGGCGTCCTTTTCATCCCATATCGGACATCTATAATCCACCCGACTTTGTGGCTCTGGACCAGAAAGCACCTCCACCGTCGACTCACACGTGCCGAAGCGCAGCGGGATCGGGCCGTAGCGAGCATTGAATGCGATCAAATCCTCCCCTCGCGAATAGCGCGAAAGCTCCCCCTTGTCCGAGTCTTCCAGCGAGCGCAGGCCTGGTTCTGCGGAGCCATCGCAAAGGCAGCAATGTAGTAAGGAGTGTCCCCTTTTGTGTAAATAGGTGGGACCGACCCCCAGACGATTCGAGCGGAGCGGTGTCGGGCCGGAGCGAGCCTTGGAGGCGAACACCTCAACCCCCTCGCGCAAAGCGCGAAAGATCATCCTTCCCTAGAGCCTACTCAGCGACCGGAGGCCCGATACCGCGAAGCCCCTGCGACGACAGCAGCAGAGTTAAGAGTGTCCCCTTTTGTGTAAATAGGTGGGACCGACCCCTTAGGATTTTTTGAGGCCGATGGAGCTGGAGCGCTTGGCGACTTTGCGGCTGGTGAGGACTTTGTCGACGGTGCCGGTCTTCAGGTACATCTCGCGGACCTTGCCGAGAATGGCGTCGCGGTGGTCGTAGAGCCGCTTGAGCTTGCGGGGCTTGACCCGCGCCGTGACGTACGCCGTCAGCAACGGCAGCGCGATGGTGCTGTCCGTGTAGCACACCACCGAGTCCGGGAGTTTGTCCGGATCAATCTTACCCCAGCTCACCGCCTCGGCCGGCGTGGCACCGCTGAGACCACCCGTGTCCGGACGCGCATCCGTGCACTGCAGGAAGTAGTCGTGCCCCTTCTCCTGGATGCCCATGACCTCCTGAATTTGCGGCTCGGTTTGCAGCATGAAGTTCTTCGGACTGCCGCCACCCAAAATGAACACGCTGCTCGTGTGACCCGTGCTCTTGGCGTGATAAACGATACCCGCCGTTTGGTTCACGTCGCGGTTCACATCGGGCAGCAGTTGCGACCCGCGCAACGACATCGCCGCCACATTCATACCAATGGAACTGTCGCCCGGGCTGCTCGTGAAAATAGGAATGCCGCACTGGTAGGCCGTGGCCAAGATCGAACTATCCCGGATACCCAGCTTCTTCTGGCGAGCGTGCACGTACTTGCCGAGCAAGTAGTGGAACTCGTCGGTGCCCATGACCTTCTGGAACTCCGGACACTGGATCACCTCGCGCACGAACGCGTCGGTATCGAGCAGCACGTTGTAATCGAAGAGCACATCGTAAATGCGAATGACGCCTTCATCATGCAATTCCACGTCGTCGAGGAACGGCGTGCCGCTGTGCAAGTGCATGTCCAAGCCGAAGTGCAAATCGTGATACAAATTGGCACCCGTCGAAATAATCCAGTCCACATAGCCGCCCTTCATGAGCGGGATGAGGCAGCTCTTACCCAGGCCGGCCGGAGTTAAAGCGCCTGTCAGCGACATGCCGATGAACCCGTCATTCGGCAGCATTTTCTTCGCAAGCAACTGGGCCGCCTCGCGCAGTCGGCCACCATTGTAGGCCAGCATCGACTGATCGATGAGATCGGCAGCAGAGATACTCTTGCCGACGGCAAACGGGTTGAGCCGAGGGTAGGCGGCGAACTTCTTCGAGATCTTGTGGGCGGACGCTTTGCTCATAGAGGCAGCCGGAGTGTGCCCGGAAACCAAAAATGAAAAACCCAAAAACTCTGCACCGATAGAGCACACAAACGCCGGACACGGTCGCAGGGCTACCGCAAAATCACCCAGAGTGCCCCTCACTCAAAGATGTCACCACCAGAGACCGCGGGCTCAGGGAATTTGCGAGAGCTTCAACTCGGCCAACCATTCGGCGAACGACCACAGCATGCCATCCGAACCCGGGGCTCCCATGCATTGGAACCCCAGACCGGGTTCTCCGCGTTCGATCCACGGGACCGTCACCACGGGCAATCCGCCCAAGCTGGCCGGAGCCGTGAGCCGGATCATGCGGGGTCGGGTGGCAGCATGATCAACGCCGGCCTTCAGAACACGCATCGCACTGGCCGGAGCGATGAGCACATCAAATCGCGCGAAGAGCGCATCGAACCCGCGACGGAATGCATCGCGTTCGGCGAGCAGTTCCGAATACCGCGCAGCGGAGATCCCCCGCCCCAATTCCAACCGCGGCAAGATCGCCGGATCGTAGGCCTCGGCATGGTTTGGCAAATAGGGTGCATGGGTGGCATGAGCCTCATGGGCTTGGATAGGCACGAAGCAGTCCACCGCACGCTCCCACCCAATGCCTTCCACCGATTCCACCGAGGCTCCGCCGGCTTTCAATGCCTCCACGAAACTCTCGAGTCCGGCCAGCACATCGGGCTCAGCCGGAGCCAGCCAATCGCCCCGCACCACGCCCACTCGAGGAGCCCGCGACACGACCGGTGAAACGATGCTGGGACGAAGGTTCCGACCCACCCAGGGCAAGTCGCCCAAGCTGCGCTGCAGCCAGCCCAAGGTATCGAACGCGTGGGCCAGCGGAAAACTTCCGGAAGCGTTCTCGCTGCCCAAAGTCGCCCGATACGACACCAGCCCGCACAGCGCCGCCGGCGCGCGCAGGGATCCTCCCGTGTCGGTGCCCAAACCGATTGCGGCCGCACCCATGAGCACGCTGGCCGCGGCCCCCGAACTCGAGCCCCCCGTCAACCGGTCCGGATACCCCGGCTGCGTGACATCACCAAAACAGCGGTTCTCGCCGGTGATGCCGTAGGCGAACTCGTTCAAGTTCGTCTTGCCCACCAACACGGTCCCCAATGCGCGCCAATCGACCACGTACGGACAATCCGCCTGGGTCACCGGCCGGGTGCCGGCATAAAACAGCGACCCGCACGTCGTGGGCAGACCCCGAACATCGAAGAGATCCTTCACCGACACCGGTAATCCCCAGAGCGGACCCCGAGGGCCGGATGCCTCCAGAGCCGCGGCTTGGGTCCTTGCCCCGGCCTCGTCGATCACAATGAACGCCCGCGAGGCCGCACCTCGTCGGGCCGACTCGAGGGCCGTTTCGGTCAACTGGGTTGGCGTCAGCTCTCCGGACTGCAAGGCAGCAGAGATCTTTCTCAGAGACCATTGAAGTAGTGGGTTCACAGTCATCGCGCTGATCTGAGAAAACCATACAGGGCCACGAACTCAATCCGCGGTATCAACCCTTTGCAGCGGACCAATCGGTCACACCTTTCCAGCAGGACCATTCAGCCCACCCGAAGCCGAGCCTGATCGATACGACCGCGGGCATAGGCCTCGAACACGCGGCGAATCTCGTCGCGCACTCGTCGGAATACCTCCATTTGCTCGTCTTCAGTGCCCGGGGCGTGGGCCGGATCTTCGAAGGGCCAGTGGTAGCGATTCGCCTGGCCCGGATACACCGGACACACTTGATCGGCATTGCCGCACACGGTGATGACCGTCTCCACCGGCTGGTCGAGGAAGAGGTTCATGTGCTTGGAGGTGTGACCCGCCAGGTCGATACCTATCTCAGCCAGCGCCCGGATAGAGAGCGGGTGGACATACCCGGCCGGTTTGCTGCCGGCACTGGCCACACGGAACACCCCGCCCGAGGCCGCACGCAAAATGGCCTCGGCAATGTGGCTGCGACAAGAGTTGCCCGTGCACAGCACGAGAATTAAGGGAGTTTGAGGATCGGAATTCATGGGGACATTTATCGGGCTTTGGGAAGCGTGCGAAAACCAATGGTTTGAGGGGCCGGTGCGGCGACTTGGCAACGGTCCTGGGCCAAACAGTCGGTGTGTCGAAGCCCCAGACGCAGGACGAGTTCACCCTCCTGCTCCGTCACTGACTCGAGCGGCATTTGCGTGACAAAGCCCACTTCGTGTTCGACATCAACCTCCAAGTCGTCGCGCAATCCGACCGGGCCCGCCTTGTCGAAAATGGCCAGAAGTTTCGCGGCGTTCAGACGGTGATCCACATCGTCGGCCACCCAGGTTTGCAGGCGGCAAAATGCATCGGCCCGAAGCACCCCGCCGCAGTCGATGTAGTGCTTCTCGACCCGTGCTACTTCTGAGACATGC
>JBDKKQ010000452.1:0-5237 GCA_039796015.1 Verrucomicrobiota bacterium | reverse complement strand
CGACAACCTAGAGTTGGAGCGATTGAGCCTAGAGACACACCGGCTGCAGCGTTGGGAATTTCTGCTGACGGTAGCTCCACTAGCGGTGGAAGGGGGAACGGGTTCTCCAGTGAATCCGATTGCGACTTTTTGACAGTCATTAGCCGCTGGGAGGCACCGCTACTTTGACGGTTTTGGAATCCAAGAACTGCTGTAGAAAAAAGATCAAAAACACCGAAATGCTGAGGAAAAAAGAAATTGAGCTCGCAGCGTTCCGTGGCGTCTACGGTCTGATTTGCCCCAAATTGTCCCAAAAAATCTCGATACCAAGGTCTCTTCTGGCTCTCGAGTTCATTGGCTGTTTGCTGGGATAACCTGCGATCTTCAGGTTGAGGCGAGTTGGGGGCGGGGCTGGTTGGGCGTCGACGGGACCGTTGCCCCTAGTGAGCCAACTGCTACCGTCTTGACCATGTCGGATAGATCAGTAAGCAACTTGGAAGACGATCCGATTTTTCAGGAACTCATGGCTGAGGGCTTGGCCATGCAGCACCGATTCGCCGCGGAACCAATATTTGCGAAAACGGGGAAGGGTTTCCTGATCAGTAAAGGCGTGGCCGAGCTTGAGCGCTTGAAAGCGTCGTTAGAGTCTGACCGTCGCTGGCTGCCCGTAGTCTCCAGCCAAGATGCCGCGAATCGAGAGGTCCTCGTCCAAATCGGGCCAGTGCAAACCGAACGGTGAGAGTTCGATGTTGGCCAACTCCTGAGGTGTCCCGCGTGCCAGCCGTGGGTTGAGGGTCACCGGAAATCGAACCTTCGATCCGCTGCGCATCGTCAGCACGATTATGCCGTTGAGGTGCTCGGCCGACTGGGCGCTATCGGTTAAGGTGCTCATGCCATTTTTTGATCATCAGTTGTTTGAACTCGGTCGCAATCGCCTCGGCCTTCGCGACATCACTCAACTTCATCCCTTGGGATTCTCGCAACTCGACACCGTTGTCCAAATCGAACACCGCCTCTCCGGATCCGCGACGGACGTGGATGTGAACCGGTTCATGGTCGTTGCTGTAGAAAAAGAAAATAAATCCGTCTTTTTCAAGAACCTTCGGCACACCTGCAGAGTGGCAGGCAATCCGACTTCTGGCCAGTTCGCCGATCAGACTTGATGCGCGAGGGCGTTACACCGAGCGATCTCAAAAAGCTGATGGGGTGCTGTTACAAATTATTTTCAACCGGATGCGTTTTTTTTGGGATGTGTTCAACCTTGGGTTGGTGCGGCCTGACTCTGATTTTCGGTCAGCAGGTTTTCTTATCCCGCCTCTTATGCAACGCGAACAATTTCAGACCCACCCAAAAAACAGCGAGGAATCGAAAACATTTAAAAAAACCGACCAAATTCGTTTTTTTAATTGGTCAAATCAATTTCGGTCAGAGCGCCTTGCTGATCGACGAGTAAGACAAACGCTGTCGATCTCATCAGCTCGGTATGATCTTGAGTCATTCCCGCAAGGGTTATAGCGAATTGCTCTAGCTACCAGCGCGTTTTTGAATCAAAGACCTCAGAAGGTGGTTTATTACGCTACGAGGCAAGATTGTAAGATTTCGTTGTTGTTGGTTTTTGCACGCCGGATTTTATCTTTGATTTTACTCCCGGCGCCGGCGGCGTTGGGAGGACATTTTTGCACGTCGTTCTTCGATGATTTTTTCCACAGTCCGCCGCGGGCCTGCTGCGGGGTCACGTAGTCGATGCCCGAGTGATAGTGCTCGGTGTCATGCCAATTGAAGTACCGGGCGAAATAGGCGTTGGCCTCGTGGTTATCGAGGAAGCGCCCGGGATATTCTGGCGCCCGTTTCACCGTGCTGAACGCCGACTCAATGAAGGGATTATCGTTGGGAGTCCGTGGGCGGGTAAACAGCTGGGGCATACCGTGATCTTTGCACAGCCTGGGTTAAGTGGAGCGAATCATGCTCATCGAACCAGTGTCCTGGCTTGGGTCTGGCTCCGGTTGGAGGATTTATTGAGGAAGAAACCGTCGAGGGTTCCGTCGTTGAGAGCTGTCGAGAGGAGAAACCCCAATGAAAAATGGGTTTTTGAAGTGGTGTCCCGACCAGGAATTGAACCTGAATCCTCGGTTTAGGAAACCCAACGGCTTCGTTCTAGCTCAGGGCCGAGTTGATTTTCAGGCGAGCTCGTCTCCGTGGGTTTGTAGCCGCCAACATGGTTACCGAAGCGGCAGTCGAGGTTGCTCGGTGGAGGTGTTGGTGATTCTGAAGCGTCTCTGCGGAACTGTGAGCGCAGGAGAGTGGCCGCGGAATCCCCAGTCGCCCCATTGATTCCATTGGGTCGGCCCCCTTTCAGGTTGGTCTACAAAGGAGGCGACGGTACCGTTCAGGAATCCATGGCTACCATCGCTGTTCTGGGGACGTTTGACACGAAGGGGGAGGAGCATCGCTACGTGGCGGATCGCATCCGGGAGCACGGGCATTCGGTGCTGCTCATCGATGTGGGCACGCTGGGGCCGGCGACGCTGGAGGCCGATATTTCGCGCGAAGAGGTGGCCCGCGAGGCCGGCGCCGATCTGGCCGCAGTGGTGGTGCGGCGGGATCGTGGTGAGGCGGTGGCCCTGATGACTCGCGCCGCTCCGTTGGTTCTGGCGCGGTTGCAGCGCGAGGGGCGGGTTGACGGAGTGATCTCGTTGGGCGGCGGCGGCGGTACAGCCATTTGTACGTCGGCCATGCGCGCGCTGCCCGTGGGTTTTCCCAAGCTCATGGTTTCTACGTTGGCCAGCGGCAACACGGCTCCGTATGTGGGCGTGAAGGATATTGTGATGATGCCCAGCGTGGTGGATGTGGCAGGCATCAACCGGTTGTCGCGCGTGATCTTGGCCCAGGCGGCCGGGGCCATTTGTGGCATGGTGTCGGCGCGTCCTCCCGAGGCCGTGCTTAAGCCCGTGATCGTGGCCTCGCAGTTCGGCAACACCACGGCCTGTGTCACCCACGCCCGCGAGATCCTGGAGGCTGCCGGCTATGAGGTGATGATCTTTGCAGCCACCGGGACCGGAGGCCGAACGCTGGAGTCGCTGGTGGAGAGCGGGCTTGTGTCCGGAGTGCTGGATGTGACTACCACTGAATGGGCCGATGAACTCGTGGGCGGAGTCTTGAATGCCGGCCCCACGCGGTGCGAGGCCGCGGCCCGAGCTGGGGTTCCGGCAATCGTCACACCCGGATGCCTCGACATGGTCAACTTCGGCGAACCGGCCACGGTCCCAGCCCGATTCGCGGGTCGACGCTTCTACCATCACAACGCACAGGTGACATTGATGCGCACCAACCCCGAGGAGTGCGCTCAGTTGGGCAAGGTCTTGGCCGAGAAGTGCAATTTGTCGAAGGGGCCCATCCGGGTATTCATCCCGCTGCGAGGCATCAGCGTCATCAGCGCTCCGGGGCAGCCGTTCCATTGGCCGGAAGCCGATGCCGCGCTCTTCGATGCCTGGAAGTCGAACCTTCGCAAGGACATCCCTGTGACCGAGTACGACGGCAACATTAACGATCCAGAGTTTGCCCGCTTGTGCGCCGAGGGGCTTCTGGCATTGATGTGCCAGTAGACCGAAGCAAGCTTGTTTCTTTCTGCCTGAAAATTCCCATGACCATCGTCCTGGATCCTAATTGCACCGGTTATCATCAGCCCGGTCATCCCGAGAAACCCAACCGTGTGGCTCGGACGGTCGACTTGCTGCGCTTGCAGAAACCCATCGCCTTGGAATGGGCCACGCCGGCCGCCGTCACCGATGCGGTTCTGCTGCGAGGCCACACGCCTGAACATTTGGCACGTTTGAAAGTCGAGGCCGCCTTTGATGCGGACACTCCGTGGCATCCCGGCATTGAAGACCATGCGCGCCGTTCCGTTGGGGCGGCCCTTCGCGCGATGGAACTGGCGGCCTCGGGCGAGCCGGCCTTCGCGCTAATGCGTCCGCCTGGGCATCACGCCGAACGCGAGCGGGCCATGGGGTTCTGCTACTACTCTTCGATGGCTCTGGCGGTGCTAGAAGCCAAGGTTAGGGGACTCGGGCCGATCGCGGTGTTCGACTTCGATGTTCACCACGGCAATGGCACCGAAGACATCCTGAAGAATGTGGAGGGCGTGGTCTTTGGCTCAGTGCACCAAGGCGATACCTATCCCGGCACGGGCCAGGCGGATGTAGGTTCTAATTGCTTCAACCGTCCCTTGCCGGGAGGCACTCCGAGGGCCGTCTGGCTGCGAACTCTGGAGGCAACGTGGCAGCGGCTCTTAGCCACCCAGCCGCGGTTGATCGGGATTTCCGCAGGCTTCGATGCCTACAACAAGGACCCCTTGGCCAATGGCACTTTGGAACGCGAGGACTTTCACCTGCTGGGACAGTGGGTCCGCGCCTCAGGCATCCCGACGTTTGTCATTCTGGAGGGCGGCTACAGCCTCGACCTGCCGGACTTGGTGCTGCATTTCCTGCTCGGCTGGGAAGGGAAGTGACCCATGGAACTCGATCCGGACTCTCTTAATACCCGGACGATGTACGAGTGGATGATCCACTCGATTTTGCCGCGGCCTATCGCTTGGGTGAGCACCGTGTCTATATCCGGGATCACGAATCTGGCGCCGTTCAGTTTTTTTCAAGGAGTGTGTGCGCGTCCGCCGACGCTGATGTTTTGTCCGGTCAACCATCGGGACGGTTCCCCCAAAGACACCTTGCGGAACATCGAGGCCACTGGGGAGTTCGTGGTGAACACGGTTTCAGCCACGGATGCTGAGGCCATGAACGCCACGTCCGCGATGCTGGGTTTTGAGGAAAGCGAGTTTGAGCGGTTCGGGGTGGCCGCGGTGCCTTCGGTGATGGTCCGCCCAGTCCGGGTGGCGAGTGCGTCGGTGGCCTTCGAATGCCGTTTGGACCGCATCATCCGTGTCAGTGAAGGCGCGGCCGGCGGCAACATCGTCTTGGGACGCATTGTGCGGATGTACGTGGCCGATGCCGTGATCGGTGCCAACGGGTATCCGGATCCAGACCGACTCGACCTGGTCGGCCGTATGGGAGGCACCGAATACCTGCGAACCCGGGACCGCTTTTCGATCGATCGCCCGTTGTAGGCCCGGTGCCCTCACCGGGCGGTTTGTCGGGGACGTGGGACGCCGGCTCGGAGATCCAGCCCTACCTAGGACCGCTGGGATGAGCGGCCGGCTCGGAGATTCATCCCTCGCCAGCTATCGCAGAAGCCCGAGTCACCGGTCC
>JBDKKQ010000451.1:0-4702 GCA_039796015.1 Verrucomicrobiota bacterium | reverse complement strand
AAACAAACAAGCAGCCGAAGTCATTCGCCGCACTGGTCGAGGTTCCCGTGCCGGAGGCTCCCTTAACCACCGTGCCCGCCTCGATGTTCAAGACGGCGTTGCTCATCACGTACGTGAAGCCCGTCAAAATGTACGTGTTCGTCGCCACCCAGTTGTGGCTGCCGTACAGGTAACCTGTGATGCGGTTGGTTTCGCCTCGGACCTGAGTGCCGATCAGCGCGGAAGTAAGGGTGATCCAAAGGATCAGCCATGCTGGGATTCGACGAGTTTTCATAATTTATAACCTGCCGCGCTCGGTTGTAACCAAAACCGGTTCTGAGCACTTCAAGTCCCACCATTTTCCGGAGCTCATGTGACAACTGCATGACGCTTGGATGTTTTTCCCGTAAAGACGACCAACGTCCTGTTCTCTTTACTGCCAACTTCCCATTCTTATAGACGTGACCACCGAGAAAGCTCTTCCGTCACACCCTCCACCGATGGCATCGAACAGGATTCACAACGGAAAATTTCAGGTGACGACCCGTTTCCAGCTTGGACTTGGCAGGCGGGACCTTTAGCAAGATCACAGACATGCCTTCGTCCCATCGAAGCCGCCCGACCTCATGAAGTACAACGCCATCTGGATTTCGGACCTTCACCTCGGGAGCAAGCATAGCCAGGCGGATCTTTTACTGTCGTTCCTGCACAACCACGAATGCCGCCACCTGTATCTGGTGGGTGACATCATCGATGGCTGGGAGCTCCGACGGCGATGGCTTTGGAGCAGCGATGCCAATACGGTCATCCAGAAAATCCTGCGGATGAACCGCAAACAGACCCAAGTCACCTATGTTTTCGGGAACCATGATGAATTCATGGAGCAATTTCTGGGTTTAAACTTGGGTGGAGTGCGCCTGGTGGAACGGGCCATTCACGAAGGTTTGGACGGGCGTCGTTATCTCGTGCTTCACGGCCACCAACTCGATGGATTAGTCCTCTTTAACCGACTGCTCGAGCGCGTGGGAGCCCGTCTTTACGACTGGATTCTCGAATTTAACCTGCACTTCAACCGACTCCGACGTCGGATGGGATTCGGATATTGGTCGGTGGCCGCTTACTTGAAATTCCAAGCCAAGGGCGCCGTCCGCTACGTCACACAGTATGAAGAGGCCATGGTGCGATTGGCGCGTCAGGCGGGTGTCGAGGGCGTCATTTGCGGCCACATCCACCGAGCTGAAATCCGGACGGTCCAGGGCTTCGAATACCTCAACTGCGGCGACTGGGTGGAGAGTTGCACCGCTCTGGCCGAAGATTTCGAAGGCAACATCCATTTACTGAGGCTCGACGACTCAAAAAACACCCCCCTGAACAACCCTACGGTGGGCGGTGACTCCACCGCTGACCGGACACGGATGCGGAGGTCCGAACTCTCAGCCCGCCGACCAACCCCCATAGACCCGGTACGAGAGACCGGCTCACTCTCGGAGGATTTGCCCCTGTTCCGGAGCACTGGACCTGGTACTCGTGAACGGAGGACCCAGGCCGCGGAACTGCAAAGCCTTCGACGCCAGACCTGATTCGAACACGAGTGCTTGGGAGTCAGGCCAGGCGGCGCATTGCCGGAATCCATGATCCAGGAAGGCTGAGCGCCCCCGGGGATTAATGTAGACCACATGGACCGGGCTACGGGTCGCATGGTCTGCGAGGCGTTGAACCACGCGCTCCAAAGTCAAACCCACGAAAGGGTTGTACAGAAACACCACCAACGGACCTTCTGGAGGCTGAAAGCGGACGGCATCCATGGTGTGAAGCTCGATGCGAACCCCCGGATGCCTCATTCGAAGTGTTTGAAGGTTTCGTTCGGCCAGAGTCGCCAGATCGCGGGAAACTTCGACCCCGATGAGTTGGCGAAATCCGGCAAGAATACCCACGGCCAGTCCCCTGCCTTTCCCACAACCGTAGTCCACAAACGTCGCGCTTGAACGTAATTCCATCGGCAGCCCGTTCAAGGTCTCCAGCGCCAGTCGCGGATCGACCCCCTGATACTGCATGGCATCGGATATCCGAAACTCAGGCTCGCTGGATTCATAGCGGACTTCCCGAGGAAGGAATGCCGACAGGCCGTGTCGACGATCAAAAGACCATTGGACGACTAATTGACTCAAGCCATGGCACATCCCCTCTCGCCGCAGAGCAGCAAGGGCGAACGCAGCGTATTTTCTGATCACCCAGAGAGAAATTCTGGAGGAAACAATCCCCATAAACCCAAGACTGTTCTCCCTATGCGTCCAAAAGGCTTCATTGGCGTGACATTTCCGAGTCATTGAATCGGAGGCGTTGCCGGGCCGTTGACCGATCAGATAGACTTTAAGCTGAGCAATCGCATGAGAACCCTGGCCAATTGGACGACAGAAACCCTCTTCAACTATGTCCACGGGAACTATCTGGTCTACAACACCTGTTGGGAGGATCCCCGGCTCGATCGAGAAGTCCTTGGTCTGGGTGGCGAGGATGAATTGGTTCTAATCACTTCGGCGGGCTGCAATGCTTTGGACTACGCGCTCGACGGACCTCGGCGGATCCATGCCGTAGACATGAACTTCCGCCAGAATGCCTTGCTGGAGCTCAAGTTGGCCGGCATCCGAAATCTCGAACACGACGAGTTTTTTGCGATCTTCGGTGACGGCGGAACCCCCGCATTTCGAGCCTGGTACCAGCAACGATTGCGGCGGGACCTTCCTTTGTCCGCCCGCGAGTACTGGGATGATCGAACCCATTTTTTTGCGCGACGCAAACCTTCAGACTCATTCTATCACCGAGGCACCACCGGGGTTTTTGCCAAGTCCATGATGCGCTACTTCCGGATGGCCGGAGTCTTGGATGACTTGCGAAGCCTATTTTCGGCCGGATCTCTGGAGGAACAACGCGCCATTTATTTCGGGCGGGTCCGTGAGAAGTTCTGGCGGCCGTCCATACGCCGCGCCCTGCGCTCCGATTTCGCATTGAGCCTCTTGGGAGTTCCTGCGGCTCAGAGGGATCACTTGGAGCGGACCTGCGGGCAAGACATCGCGGCCTTCATGGAGGACTGTGTGGAGACGGTTTGCACACGACTACCAGTGGCCGACAACTACTTCTGGCGCCTCTACCTTTTTGGACGCTACACCCGGGACTGCTGCCCGGAGTACTTGCGCGAACCGAACTTCCAACGACTGAAGGACGGTTTGGCCGACCGGATCGAGACCCACACCAACAGCCTCACCGGCTTTTTGCGCCAACATACCCGCCCCCTGTCTCGATTCGTGCTCCTCGATCACATGGACTGGTTGAGCCACCGGCATCCCGAGGCATTGGCCGACGAGTGGCAGGCTATTGTGGATCGGGCCAGTGCAGGTGCTCAGATTTTGTGGCGATCCGGGGGTGTCTCCGTTGATTTCGTGGATCCGGTGCGTGTGAGCTACCAAGGAAGCCCGACCCGCGTGGGTGAATTGATCCGGTACGATCGGGCTCTGGCCGCCGATTGCCACCGCCGGGATCGCGTCCACACCTATGGCAGCTTTCACATTGCACACCTCACCGCCTGAGCCCTCGGCGCAGGTTCTCTGGTCCACCGAAGCCGTCCGAGCCATCGGAGGCGGTGACTTCGGGGCACCCGCCTACTGGCGGCGAGTTGTGGGTGAAACATTCCGCCCGGCGATGAACCTAAATGGTCGCGCGGGTTGGGTGTCCCATGGCGCATTCGGTTGCCCCATCACGGTGCACGATCGCCGACGCACCGACTCCTATCCGGTGTCGCTGATGACCCAATATCTCGACTATCCGCGGGCCGAATTAAACCACTTTTCAAGCGGTCCCCTGCGACTGGCTGCACGACTCGGTCTGGTGGCCTTTGAGGCAATCCTGCGCGGTGCCATGGCCGATCGTACCGTTCAATGGAACAGTTGGATGTTCTCGACCAACCCTGTGCCTGAGGGGCTTTTAGGATCGGTAGGGGCCATCACCCGCTCGTTGGTGCGGGAGTTCCCTGAGCATGCGGTGGTGCTGAGGAATGTCGACGAGGTCGGCGCCCCGGGACTGGCCGATCAGCTCGTCCAACAGGGTTACCGCCTGCTGACCAGTCGGATCGTCCATTGTTTTGACGCCCGTCAAAGGCCCTTGAGAGGCACATCGACGCTGCGCCGAGACGGCAAGGAGTTCGCCGGTGACACCCGCTACCGATGGGTCCACCCCTCGGAGATCTTAGACTCCGATGCAGCCCGTATTGCTGAGCTCTACCGAATGCTCTACCTGGACAAGCATTCCCGACTGAATCCGCACTATGACGAGGCCTTTGTCCGGGCAGCGATCCGCGACCGCTGGCTGGAGTTTCACGGCCTTCGTGATCGCTTGGGTCGATTGGTCGGTGTTTGGGGATACTTCACCATCGACCACACCATCACGACGGTTCCTTTCATCGGCTACGACACCGCATTGCCAGCGGAATCGGGCCTCTATCGACAGCTCTTTCTCGGCCTCCACCGCGAGGTGAATGATCGGAAGCAACTGCTCAACTACAGCTCCGGGGCGGGCGAATTTAAACGCCGCCGAGGTGCTGTGCCCGCAGTCGAATACAACGCCGTCTTCGATCGCCATCTGCCCGAACGGCGGCGCATGGGCTTCCGCATCGCCGGCCTGCTCTTGAATCGTCTGGCCCGGCCTTGGCTTGAGGCCAGCGGCCTGTAGG
>JBDKKQ010000450.1:0-3458 GCA_039796015.1 Verrucomicrobiota bacterium | reverse complement strand
ACAAAGCGCTCGGTCTTCACATCCATGCGGAGCATCTCTCCGAGAACCAAGGGCTGAGTCTCTAAATTGACACCGTTGGCAATGAGGTGCTCGGACAACCGAGAGAAGGTCTCGGCAGCCTCCGGGCTGTCCTGAAGCCGCTCACGAATGGCCTCCGGGGCGAGCTTCTTGCCCAGCAGGTAGCTGATGTTGCCCGTGTGACACAGGGCGCTGCTCAAGTGACCTTCTAGGATCTCGGCATTCAAGTCCGAGGAACGTCGACTGCGGACCGCGGCTACGAAGTTGGCGTAATGATCGGCACCTTGCTTCCACGACTTGATCTCGCGGCCATTCTTGTCGAAGGCCTTCGCACTCTCGTACGACGGAATGACCATGTAGCCATTCTCGCAGTGGATAATCACCCCGACCTGAGCGCCCCGAAACTCGGGCATGCTCTTGTTCCAGCGGGCATCCTGAAACTCCTTCGCCTTAGGCAATCCCCGAACCTCGAAGATCAAGGATGCCTTCTCGTACTGATGATAGACGAACTGGGAATTGGGCGTGTCGCCATTGTCCTGATAGCCGGCACGAGCGCCCACACTGAACACCTTCGGGCTCAGCGTGGTGGCGCCCAAGGCCCAGCGAGCGATGTCCATCTGGTGGATACCCTGGTTGCCCAGATCGCCGTTGCCGGTGATGAACTGCCAGTGCCAATCGTAATGGAGCTTGGAGCGCATCAAGGGCTTCAGCGGAGACGGACCGCACCACAAATCATAGTTGATGTGATCGGGCACCTGGGTCGGCACCGCCACGTTCCCGATGCTCTGGCGCGGCTTGTAGCAAAGTCCGCGGGCCACCTGGATAGCCCCCAAATTACCTGCGTGGAGCCAGGCGATCGCCTCGCGAAGGCCCGGGTTTGAGCGGCTCTGTGTGCCCGTCTGCACGATGCGACCATACTTGCGGGCCGCAGCGACAATTTGCCGACCTTCCCACACGTTGTGGGAGACGGGTTTCTCGACATACACATCCTTGCCCGCCTGACAGGCCCAGGTGGCCAAGAGGGCATGCCAATGGTTGGGTGTCGCTGTAGAAATGGCGTCGATCTCACCGCTTTCGAGCAACTTGCGCACGTCGGTGTAGGTCTGGACCTGGATACCGTCCTTGGCCAAGTCGGCGCGGCCTTTCTCAAGCACATTGGAGTCCACGTCACACAGAGCCACCAAACGCACGCCCTTGATTTTCTTGAAACCGGCGATGTGGTCGTTGCCTCGCGAGTTGAAACCCACGACCGCAATTCGAATGTCTTCATTGGCTCCGATCACCCGCGACTTGGGCGTGAAACGGGCCGCGGGAGCGGTAGTGGTGGTGCAACCGGTGACGACGGCACCGGCGGCCATCGAGGTGGCGGTGAGGAATTGGCGACGATTCATGGTGAGGGAGGTGTGGTTTCCAGTTCGGCAGAAATATCAGAGCCCGAAGCGCTGGGGGTGAAAATCACCCGGTAGACAACTTCGGCATCGCAGCGTTGGACGACCCATCGCTCGACAAATCGGGAATAACGCCGTTCTGAGGGAATGACGTAGGAAGAGGGTGTTCCGGATCCCGAGAAAGACACCGCCTCACTGCCCCCGCGAGGGTCGGCGATGGCCTCGGGCGCTTCCAACAAGCGTGTGCCCAAGACACTCCGCGTCTTGCATTGCGGAGCGGCCTCCCGGTCGCGGGCCATGACGATGGATTCGGCCTGACGATACAAAGCCCCTGTGGCCAACGCCGTGCGTCCGCCCAGATTGAGAATTTCTGGCGCGGTGCAACCGGCCGAGAAAAGGCTCATCAGAGCCAACCCACCAGCGATGAGAATGGGAGACTGAAGGCGCATTACTTCAGGTCTTTCTCAGCCGCATACGAGCGATACAACGCCTCTAACGGAACTGACTGGGAGTCACCGCGGTGCAGCACCACCCGATAGCGGAAGGTCAAGGTCTTGCCGACCTCGATGGCCAAGTTGCCGCTTCCCGGTGGCTTCTTTTCAAAATCATGGATGCCGAAGGGATTGGCCGCGAACAACCCGTAATCGCGAACATGCCACCAGGTCGGGTGCCGTGGGTTGGTCGGATGGTCGAAGATCGTGACCCCGTAGGTTCCTGTTCCCTGAGGGGTCGCCACGGGGCCCGAATAATCACACCACTCGGCCCGCTTGCCCCAAGTGTCACCATCGGTTTGTCCCCGCGAATTGAGAATGGTTCCACCCTTGGACTTGTCCGCGCGCTTCAAGCGCATCGTCTCAGCCAGACGAATGGCGAAGGTGCCCTCCTTGGTATCGCCCAAGACCAGCGTTCCGCCCACCGGACGCACGGTGATCTCGAAATCCAACTGACGAACCTCAGCCGTCGGCGCATGGAACACCATCCGGCGCTCGTCTTCCGCCACCACGATCCCGGCCTTGGTCACCCAGCGATTTCGCGAGCCCACCACCGCCTTCTGGTTCTCTCCGTGGCCCACGACCCGGTGTTCGGTGAACGACTGATGCACAGTCGTTCCGGCTCCTGCGACCTCGCTCCAAAAATCAGATCCATTGGCCACGCCGTGGGACCACCACAGCGCGTGGTGATGCGGATGATCCTTCTCTTCGCCCCCGACTTCCTCCTGCGGCCAACGCCGGGTCATATGAACCCCATCCGGACCCAAGAGCGGATAAAGGAACGGCCGGGACACGTTCCGGAAATGGTACTCGGACACCAACGACGACCCGTAGGCAATGCGCACCACCCCGTTGGTTTCCACCACAGAAAAACCGCTACTGGGGCTGGAGCGCCGGATCGACTGACATCCGCAAAGCGCCCACGCGACCAAGACAGCCGCGGCAGCTCTCAACACTGGGGAATTCACGTCTCTATTTATTCCCGTGCCGGAGGCCGCGGCAACCGCGAAATCGGCCTTTGCATGAAGCCAGACCTCCAGAAACCACCGCGACAACGCTCTCCAGTTCATGTTTTTTTGGAGTTCGCCCTTTGAGCGCAGCTCCATCTCCGCCCTGCCCTGCCTGATTGCCTCACCGTTTAATTGCCTGTTTGAGGCGGCAATCTCGCTGCTCGCGCACCTCGTTAAACCACGGCAAAAACTGCTATGGATTCCGCTCAACGTCCCGCTGCCCCAGTCGCAGTAAGATCTTGTCAGACCCCTTCCGCCTCATCGAGATCCCTAACCCTTGCCGGTGACACCGTTTTTGAGTCACCGACTGGGGCCTCGGTTTCCGGGCTGACTCACGCCGCTATGAAAATCCATGAGGCAACAAGGTCCTGCGAAGAATGAACCCTAAGTGGTGTTTGACAGGAAGCGGCCGGTCAGCGAACCATCCTAGGTCAGTTCATGGGGGGGCGTACCGGTTTCGACTAGGTGATCCTGCCCGGGATGGCATGCCGAGGATGATTCGTTGGCCTCGTAAAACATCGAGTCAAAAACATAACTGCTAACGAAGAGTT
>JBDKKQ010000449.1:0-2959 GCA_039796015.1 Verrucomicrobiota bacterium | reverse complement strand
CACCATGCCCATGGATCCAAAGTGGACGAACACGCGGTGTCCGTCGGAGACCGGAGTGGCCGAGGCGGGGCTGCCCACGGTGCGGTGGACCTCTTCGGTGCGTGGGACGTCCATGTCCCGTTGCCAGCGGGTTTGACCGGTCGCCAAGTCCAGACAAAGGAGTGAGAGGCGACGATCGCTCGCAGCGGTCAGGAAGACGGATTTTCCGATGACGATGGGGGATGAATTGCCCGCAGGACAGTCGATCCGCCAAGCGACCTGAGAGGTGGGTGAGAACTGGATGGGCGGACGGGCCTCAGCAGAGGCAATCCCGAGACCACCAGGTCCACGGAAACAAGGCCAGTCGGCGGCGTGTAAATGCAATCCAACCGAAAGGGTCAGCAGGCAGCTCCGGAAAAGCCCGATTGGCAAAGACAGGAAGGACATGGTGCAGAGGGGAATGGGGAAGTTTCAATCGGGACACTGGGCCTTCCACATCCTGAAATCCAACCAAGACCGCAAAGACTCCGCCCCTCGCCCGCTTGTTGGGGATTTACCGTCGACACCCCGCATCCCGCAAAAGCCTGTCCCCAGCGAAAAGGCTCGGTTCTTAATGGAGCTCAACCCGCCCTCAGCGCTGGGTTTTTGACTGGGGTTGGGTGGCAGTGTTTGGTCTAAAAACGGCCTGGTACGCTGCGTGCGATACGCGGGGAGGGATCGCCCTTATCCCTGGTTCCGATCCTCTGCTGATGGCTGTGAATTTCAGGGAGAACAAGGAGCGCGAATCTTCAGCAGAGCCCGATTAATGGATAGTTCCCGGAACTTGCGGCCTTCGCCAAGAAACGAGGGTGAGCCAGAGAATGACGGCCGCCGTTGCGGCAGTGCAGGCGGGAGCCAACCCGGCGTCGGGCGGAATGGAACCACCCGATGCGGTGAAGCGGAGAGTGCCCGCCAAGGTTGCTTCGGGGCCCGGAAACGGAGCGGTGTCGGTTTCGTGGCCCTCCCGATCGATAATTTGGGAAACTCCAGAGCTGGCCACGCGGAAGATCGGCACGCGGTATTCAGCGGCCCGTATCACCGCCATGCGGGCATTGAGTTGGTGTTCGTAGGCGCCCCACTGCTCGACATCCATGGTGGGGATCAGGAGGGCGACGGCACCCTGTCGGATGAGACCATCCATCACTTGCCGGTAGCTGGCATCGTAGCAAATGGCGATGCCGAGTTTGCCCCACGGCGAATCCCAGACCCTTTGTGATGGGGCCGGTTCACCATCGGCAAAGAACTGAATGGGCCGCGACTTGGCCTGCTGGAAAACCACCTCGCCGTTGGTGCTGATGACAAAGACCGTGTTGTAGAAACGTTCCTTGGGCGCATTGGACCCAAACCAGGGCAACCCGCTGGCGGAAAGGGGCGTGGCCATTGCGGTTCCATTTGTGCCTTCAATGGCCGGTCTCCTGTCCGCTGGCGTCACGGCTTCAGGAGCCGGGGCCTCGATGGGTTGCTTGCCTCCCACCACCAGCCATTTGCGGTTGTGCCGGCACCAGTTCTTGAGCGCCTTAGTCGGCGGGCCTTCCAGAGAGTACTCACTGAGCATGAGCAACTCGGCTTCCGGATGAGATCGAGTGAGCGAGTCGAGTCCTTTGAGGAGGTCTGGAAGCGCTGGGAACTCGAGTTGGATCCCGGCGACCTGGAGTGTTTGGGTGGCTTTATCCTCCCTCGACGTCGGCAACAGAGTGACTAGGGCAAACACGGCGCAGGCACTTGAAATGCCGAGCCAAGCCCTTCGCCGTGAGGCCCGATTCGTTGCCGAGAGCAGCATCGCCCCTTGGCCGGCGGCGTAGGCAAACCCTAAGCCCAGGCCGTAGATGCCCAGTCGTTGCAGGATTTGTGGAGCCAATCCCGGTGGCCAGCATTCGCCAGCCGTGAACCAAGCGAAGCGCAGCCACCACACCTCGCTGCGCAAGTATTCGATGCCGCACCAGAGTACGGGCAAGAGCAGGCTGGCCACTTGGCTACCCCACCGAACCTCGACCCGGTTCAAAACCAGGAGAAATGCGGCGTGGAACAAGGACAGGATGAGCCAAAGCGGGATGGCGGCGGCTTTAAAGATATCCCCGAGGAAGCGCATTTGCGGGACATACACGCCGAGCCCGATCACCAGCCCGACGTAGAACGCGTGTCGGGATGTGGGCAATTTCCTCAGTTCGAACAGGCATCCGAGATATCCCAACACCAGCCACCAGAAATCTTGGAAAACAAAGGCAACCTGAAAGGCACCCAGAGCCCCCAGGGCCAGAAGGGTTGCCGGGATCGCCTTCAGAGTCTGCGGGCGGGTCATAGTCTCAGGGTGAGGGCCGTGGGGTCTGGTGGCAAGCGAGGGCACACCGGCGAGTACCGGCAAAGCAACGCTTCGTCACAGCCAGACTAGTCCCTCTCTCTGTTCGGTTGCCAACCGGGTAAAAACTGGAGCCGGAACGATTCCGCTGGATCGCTCGTGCTCGCTGCATCTTCTTCTGCAAGAGCGTTGTTGTTCGCTCGTTACGAGCTTCAAGTACGAGCCTAAGCATGGCCCACGCCTCGCTCTCGTCTTGTTTGGCGAAGGAATCCGTCACGCCATCCCTTTCCTGCCAACCCCAAGCGTTCCCGGGTTTCCGGTCCTGTGAGCCCAAGGAAACAGGGGGAGCCCAGAGAGGACTTCTTCGAACGGCGTTTTTCAGGGTTGGCATTCGGTGATGGGAGTCCAGAATAAGGGTTATTCCATGAACGCTCGCACTCTCAGGCCCGTGGCCCGCTGGGTCCTTCTTGCTGCGTTGGCCTGCGGTTGGCAGGTCGTCGGGGCGGAACCGGTTACAACCGTGGCGCGACCCGTTCAGTTCAATCGCGACATCCGGCCGATCCTCTCCGAACACTGTTTTTCCTGCCACGGTCCGGATGTTCAGAAGATGAAAGGGGGGCTGCGTTTGGATCGCCGCGAGGAGGC
>JBDKKQ010000448.1:0-4438 GCA_039796015.1 Verrucomicrobiota bacterium | reverse complement strand
GAGATGTCGAAGGCACTCACGCGCCCGACACCGCATTTTCCGGCGATAATGTTTTTCCAGACGGTGTCGGCATCCAGCCCCAGCGGGGAGGCACAACCCAGACCGGTCACAACCACGCGGCGTTCAGACCAAGCATTCGACATAGTTCGGGGACAGATTACCCACCCTCTGAAGACACACAAGCGCGCGTCAACCCAGGTGTGGGTTGGTGTTTACGGAGTGACTGCAATGAAAAAGGGCAGCTCCGGAAGCCGGGCTGCCCTGATGAAAAGGGTCGCAGGGTTACTTGGCTTGGGAGTCCTCGACGTGCTTGATAACGTCACCAACGCTTTGAAGCTTCTCAGCCTCGTCGTCCGGGATTTCCAAACCGAACTCCTCCTCCAGAGCCATCACCAACTCGACAGTGTCGAGGGAGTCAGCGCCCAAGTCCTCTATGAACTTGGCTTCGGGAGTCACTTGCTCGGCGGTCACGCCCAGTTGCTCGATGATGATGTCCTTAATCCGCTGCTCGATGGTTTTATCAGCCATGGTAATTGTCTCGTTGGGGCGCCTGTCTAGGCGTGTGACACCCGACCGTCAAGTCCCCGTTCAGGAATTCTTCCCCGCTGCGGGTTTTTGTACAGGAGAAACCTCGCCCCCAATGAAGTTCTCACGTCGCGCTAAAGTGGCCAGCTCACGCCCAGTGCAACCCATCGGCTCGCATACCACCGCTCGCGGGGAGCGACTCTGCCGCAAGCACTTTAAAAGATGCTGCAACTCCCGCGAAGAGAGGTCGGAGGGTACCAGGATTTTGAAATCGCCGTCCGGCTGGTCCTGGAAATCCAGAACATCAAAGCCCGCCAACGGCAGACGCGGGCGCACCAATTTCCAACGATCCCGTGCATCGATCAGAAACACCAGCGGCCGTCGCTCCCAGGCCAGGCTGGCCACGTGCCGGCGATCCTCGGGACTCAATCGCTGCAACCATTCCGGGCTAGGGCCTTTGGGAACAAGCAGAGGCGGGGTCTCCGTTTCCGAAGCACCTGCCCAGTCCAGTAAGAATTCTCCCTGCCTTGATGAGGGTGACTGCGAGCTCACATCACCATGCCTCCATCAACAGTCAGCACCTGACCGGTGATGTAACGTCCCCCGGGACCCGCAAGATACAACGCCGCTTCAGCGATGTCCGAGGCCTGACCCAAAGACCCCAGGGGGATCTGCTTCAGGATCGCCTCTTTTTGTGCCTCGTTGAGGGCTGCCGTCATGTCGGTCTCGATGAATCCTGGGGCGATGGCGTTGCAGGTGACACCTCGGGAACCAAACTCCTTGGCCACCGACTTAGTGAACCCAATCAAACCAGCCTTACTCGCGGCGTAGTTGGCCTGACCGGCGTTGCCGATGAGGCCAATGACACTGGCCAAATTAATAATCCGGCCTGAGCGCTGTTTGAGAAAGGTTCGGGTCAGCGCCTTGGTGAAAAGAAAGGCTCCGCGCAAGTTGGTGTTCAGTACGGTGTCCCAGTCGGACTGGCTCATGCGCATCAGGAGTCCATCCTTAGTCACGCCCGCATTGTTGACGAGGATGTCCACCCGCCCCGCCTGCTCGAGCAGGATTTCAACGGCGGAAGCGATAGTAGCAGCGTCTGAGACGTCGACCGCCAAGGCCCACGCCTTGCGACCCAAGGCCCGGATCTCGGCCGCAGTTTTTTCAGAGTTCTCGGCCGTGCGCGAGACCACCACCACATCGGCACCGGCCTGGGCGAAGCGAAGTGCAATGGCCCGGCCAATTCCCCGACTCGCCCCCGTCACTACCGCTACTTGATTTTCCAATTGAGACATAGGCGGAGGAAAACCCGTCACCCCGGCCCGGGGCAAGGAGCTTCATTCACTTCACTGGCCGATGGCATCAGGAAGGTGACAAGCATCCAGGATCCAGAAAGGCTCAGAACCGGTGACCCAAGTTTCCGAACAACTCGCCGGCGGAGGACTCACGGGCGTGATCTTGGCCGGAGGACGATCCCTCCGTATGGGCCGAGACAAGGCGTGGCTCGAGTCCGAGGCTCAACCCCTTCTCCTCCGACAACTCGGGATTTTGGAGCAGGCAGGCCTCAGGAGCATTGCCGTCGCGGCAGGCCCAGAGGACCGCCCTCCCCTACCTCCTACGCCCGCGGGCATTCCACTCCTGAGAGACCGATTTGCCGATCTTGGCCCCATGGCTGGAGTGGAGGCCGGACTCGGATGGGCCCATGCGCGATTTCCCAACGGATGGACTCTCTTAGTCGCCGTGGATTTACCGGAACTGTCGGTTGAATGGCTGCAGCAACTCATCGCGCGGATTGCCCCTGGTAAAGGATGCGTTCCGATTTATCAGGGTCGCCTAGAACCGTTGGCCGCTATTTATCCGAACCTAGCTTGGACCATCGCCCAAGAACATTTGGAGAAGCAAAAGGCCTCGGTGCAGGCATTCTGCCGCCGAGGCCTTGAAACCGGCTGGATGAGTCTGTGGGAGCTCAGCGATCAAGATCACCGAGCACTCACCAATTGGAACACCCCGTTGGATTGGCCGGGCGCTCAGGCCCAAAGGGGCCCGTGACCCACGCGAGTTCAGCTCTGGAGATTCTTGGCCCCATTAACCGTAGAATTGACGCGGAGGCGCAGGCCGTTCAATCGAATGAAACCCGTCGCATCGTCCTGATTGTAGGCCTTGGTCGGGTCGGCCTCCATCGTGGCGATGTGCGGGTTGTACATACTGAACTGGCTCTTGCGGCCGGCGACATACATTCCGCCCTTGTAGAGCTTCACTCGAACCGTCCCGGTGACGTTCTTCTGGCTCTCCTCCACGTAAGCCTGCAGGGCCAAGCGCTCCGGGGCATACCAAAAACCGTTGTACACCAATTCCGCGTACTTCGGCACCAACGCATCGCGCTGATGCATGACCTCGCGGTCCATGGTGAGGCTTTCCATTTGGCGATGGGCATAGTGCAAGATGCTGCCACCCGGGGTCTCATACACACCGCGGCTCTTCATGCCCACGAAGCGGTTCTCTACCATATCCACACGACCGACGCCGTGCTTACCACCGATCTTGTTGAGGGTCCGCATGACCTGAAGCGGGTTAAGCTTCTTGCCGTTGACCGCGACGCAATCTCCCTTCACGTAGTCGAGGGTGACGAACTCCGGCTTGTCCGGCGCGTCTTCCGGCATCACCGATAGCGTGGTGAAATAGTCCCGGTTTTTTAGGTCGAAGGAGTCATACCAAGGGTCTTCGAGGATGCCGGCCTCGTAGGAAATGTGCAGAAGGTTCCGATCCATGGAGTACGGCTTCTTGGCGCTGGCCTGAATCGGAATCCCCTTGGCGGCACAGTAATCGATCATTTCCTGGCGACCCGGGAAATCTTTGCGGTAGCGAGCATCCCGCCACGGGGCGATGATTTCTAGATCTGGAGCCAGTGCCGCCGCCGTCAGTTCAAAACGAACCTGGTCATTGCCCTTGCCCGTCGCTCCGTGGGCGATGGCGTCGGCCTTCTCTGCGCGGGCGATCTCCACCATGCGCTTAGCGATGAGCGGACGGGCGATGCTGGTTCCCAGGAAGTATTGTCCTTCGTAAATCGCGCCAGCCCGAAGCATCGGGTAAATGAAGTCTTGAGCGAACTCCTCCTGAAGGTCGTCGATGTAAATCTTCGAGGCCCCCGTTTTCTTGGCCTTCTTTTCTAGGCCCTTCAGTTCGTCCTCCTGGCCAATGTTGGCGCAGAAGGCGATCATTTCAGCATTGCCGTAGGTTTCCTTGATCCAGGAAAGCAGCACCGAGGTGTCGAGGCCGCCGGAGTAAGCGAGTACGATTTTCATTGTCAGAAGAGACGCGCGAGTGAACGCCAGGCTCCCCGGCGTGGGAAGATCAAAACAGACGCAGAGTCCAATCGGACTTTCGTCGATGCGTTGCTTTTGGCTGGGAGTATTCTCGAAGTGTTTAATGAGCTCAGTCGACGCTCTCGAAGCTCCGCTGGGCCGGTCCTGGCGTTCGCAGACAGTCGAGGAACTGGGTTCTTTAACCCCATGTGCGAGGGGTAGACGGTCTTCACTCTCTAAAACGACACTTCGCAATTCTCACTCCATCCCGCCTATCGGCTACTTCGGCTCAATGGGCCAGCGAAAGGGGTTCCAAGCGAGGGCCCGGCACCCGGCGCTTCGTACTGTCAACGACGGGGGAGTTCAGCCCTCGCCACCGCCACCGCCCAAGTCTCGGTCGAACATGGGAATAATGAAGCGATATACAACGTAGCAGACCCCGATCATCACCACGACTTGATACAGGTTGAGCTTACGCTCGGCCAGTCGGTCCGGGATCTTATTGAACCAGCGCTTAGAGCGATGCACCCACCCTGATCGTCGACGGCGGGGTGACGACGCATTGACGAAGGGCGGCGGAATAGGGGGGCTGGGGGGAACTTCCTGATCCATGG
>JBDKKQ010000447.1:0-4518 GCA_039796015.1 Verrucomicrobiota bacterium | reverse complement strand
TGCCCACTCGACAAAGTCTTGCCCTGCACCATGCCACGAATCGCCGGTACAGTAACGCCCGCCAGGAGGCCGATGATCGCCACCACCACCAGCAGCTCGAGGAGGGTAAAGGCGGCAAACCGCTGGCGTGGGGCCAGTGGTATTCTGCAACCGGTGGGTCCTTGGAGCTTCATGGGGGTGGGGTCGCCGTGGGCGAGGGTCAGGGAGCCCGCTTACTTCCAACTGTAAATGTTGTCGCGATTGTTCGGGTGATCTTGGTCGGCGTTGAAGTCGGCCTTGCCGTCCGGTCCCAGCGACATCACCAGCGCATTGCCCGGAATGTAGCGAGCCTGGGCCGGACGGCCCGTGGCCACCAGCGGGAACGGGCTCAGCACGCGGCTGTCATAGTCGAGGTCCAGGATGAAAATGTAGGGATGCCCCCAGGGGTCGCGGTACACGCCCAGGTCGTCGACGCCGTTGGGCTGATTGCGACCGACGGCCTTGGTAGCCAGATACACCGTGCGCTTGGGATTCTGGTTGTTGTTGAGGTTGACGGCATCGGCCATTTCGCCCTGCACATCGGGAACGATTTGTGCGGTGAGAATAGAGATGACCTCAGAATTGTTGGCGTCGCGACCACTGCTGCCTAGGTCGCGCACCTGCTGATAGCCGATCTTGGTCGCCACCGTCTGGGTGGGCAAAATGCCCTTGGCGTCGGGCGTGTTGGCATTGCCGAAGATCCAGTCGGGCGCGGTCGCCGGACGGGTGGGAAGGCCGTGGGCATCCCGGGTCCGCTTGGTGGCGGGCAGGCGGGAGTAGTCGGCCTGGTAGGAGTTGATCGCCCCGACAATGCCCGTGACCTCGACCTTGGCCTTGGCCGACTTGGCCTTGGCTGTCGCCGAGGCAATGGCCGGCAGCAACATGGCCGCAAGGATGCCGATGATGGCAATGACGACGAGGAGTTCGATGAGCGTGAAGGCGCTCCGGCGTTGGACGGTCGTTCGAGTCTTCATAGGTTCTCTGGCGCTGCTAAAAAGGGAGTTTTCGGGAAGGCGGTGTTGGGGGAACGAGGATAGGGAGGCCACTAGTTGGATTCCTTCCAGTTGCCGATGATCCTCACTCGTTCACGGCCGACGGGGATTTCGGCCCACAAATCGAAACCGCCCGAATTATTGGTCGGGTTGGTCGAGACGTACCGCCACGGGTTGAGCCCCTTGTTGGAGGGCACGGGGTGGTCGGTTCGGTTGTTGGGCCAAGCCAGACCGTTTTGCCGCTTTCCGGAGGCATCGGAGGAGAAACCTACGGCGAGCACCTCAATGTCGGCGTACCCGGCATCGGAGCGGTTGCGGAAGACTTCGGCATATTGACCTTCCTTGAAATCGGAGACGAACAACCGGTTGCGCAACTCATAGGGCTTGGCGTTGAGAATGCCCTCACGACCAAACCACGTTTGCAACTCGCCCGACCGGATGCCGTCGCCGTCGTCGGCATCGGCACGCGGGATGAAGTAACCATCAACGCTGTTGGCGTTGGTCAGGTACACGCCGGACAATTCGTAGAAGAGGGGACTCAAGGCAGGATTGGACAAGGTCTGAAAACCCTGGCCCGTGATCGAAACCCTTCGGACGCCATCGGGCGGATAAACTCCGAAGCGGGATTTGTAGGCCTCGATCAGCGTTACCAATTGTTGGAGTTCGGCGCGTACCCGAGCTTCTTTCATCTTGGCCGCAGCAGCCGGTGCCAAACCCACGACCATGCCCGCCAGAATGCCGATGATGGACATCACCACCAGCAGTTCGAGCAAGGTGAACGCAGCCACCTTCCGGTGAAGGGCCGGAGGGCAGGAAGAGGATGGACTGCGAGATCTCATGGGTTCACACGGGAGTACGGACTTTCCCTAAGGATTAGCGGTCCTTCAATTCCTTTTCCATGCGCTCGCTCAACCATTGTTTGATCATGCTCTGGTAATTGAGGAACCGGAATCGGGCCAAACGCTTGATCCGACTGAGCATCCGAGGATCCATCCGCAGGGTGATGGTGATCGATTCGGACTGCTCGGAACTGGCGGTGGCTGAAACATCCATCAACCGGGCATCGACCTGGTTCTCCGCCCAGAAATCGGCCTCGGCCTGCTCGCTGTCGAAGAGCGGGACATCGTCCCAAGACTGGATGGTTTGAAGGTTCATGGCAGAGACGGAGGACGACTCGTCGGTCTAGGATGCGAGCGATTGAGTCATCCGCCGTTGATAAAAGTAAGACTCGGCCTCGCTGAAGGGTCGGGAAAGAATGACCCGGATCACCTTGCCATTGGTTCGATACACGCTGAAGAGCCCCTGCCCCGCAGCCGATTTGCCCAAATTGAAGAAACGAGCCTGAACACCGAAGCGCGACGAGTCGGGCAACAGGCGAATGGCAAACGGATCTTCGAACGACTCCTCGATTCCGGTCATTGAAATCGAGCCGTCGGGTTCGAACGGCAGATTGTTCCAGTCGAACTCCATTCAGTCCATTCAGTCCATCCGAGTATGGCCAATGCGCATTCAATGTAACTACTTTGTATTTACACCCGCACATGAGACCGGTCAAGGAAGCTCCGAGAATCCGGTCAAAAAATTATCAGCCTTACCGAGAACCCTCGAGGGGTGATGCTTATTCGCCACCGCCGGCGTCGCCGCCAAGGGTTTCCATCAGTTTGATGAGCGGCAAGAACATCGCGATAACGATGGAACCGACGACCACCGCCAGAAAGACGATCATGATCGGCTCGAGGAGGGATGTCATGGCCGTGACCGCGTTGTCCACCTCTTCGTCGTAGTTGTCGGAGATCTTCAGGAGCATTTCCGGCAGAGCGCCGGTTTGCTCACCGACATCTACCATGGAAACCACCATCGGCGGGAATACTCCCGATTTTTCCAAGGGCGCGGTGATGGTTTCGCCCTCTTTGACCGACTCATGGATGTCGAGCACGGCCTTGGCCACGACCACGTTGCCCGCTGTCTCGCGGACAATGTTGAGAGCCTGAAGGATGGGCACACCCGACTGAACCAGAGTACCTAAGGTTCGGGTGAAGCGGGCGATGGACACCTTGCTAATGACCGGACCGAGTGCGGGCATGTTGAGCTTGAACTTGTCGAAGTACCACATGCCCTTCTTGGTCTTGATGAGGAACTTGAAGAGGGTGACAGAGATTACGATGCCCCAGACCACCTGACCTGGGAAGGGCATGCCTCCAAAGAACCAGTCGGGGAAGATGACGGTGTTGTCCCTGAGGGTCTCGGAGATCTTCAGAACGAACAGTGTGAATTCGGGCATGCCGGCGTCGCCGCCGAGCAAGTCTGCGAAGATCAACTTGAACTTAGGCACCACCACGATCATGAGCAGCGCTACAATACCCACGGCCACAACCATGACCGATATGGGATAGAACATGGCCGCGACGACCTTGCCCTTGATCTTCTCGGCCTTCTCCATGAACTCGGCCAGACGCTTGAGGACCACCTCGAGCACACCGCCCAGTTCGCCGGCTTTCACCATGTTGACGAAGAGACGGTTGAAGACCTTGGGGTGCTGGGCCAGACCTTCAGAGAAGGTGGAACCGCCTTCGATGGAAACGGAGAGATCGCCCAAGATTTTCTTGAGGACCAGGTTGCGTTCCTGTTTCTCCAGCACACGCAGACCGCGCAATAGCGGCAGACCGGCTTCCACTAGGGTGGCCAACTGACGAGTGAAGGTACAAAGCACCTTGGGCTTCACCTTGCCGCCGAACCCAGGGATCTTGAGATTGATTTGGCCCGCGCCCTTTTTCTGGCCCTTGCCACCGGCGGCAGAAGGCGAACCTTTGGCTCCCTTGCCCTCGGACTTTGGCGCCGCCGCCTCGGTGACCTTGGTTGGCAGCAAGCCCATTTCTTTAAGCCGATTCAGCGCCTCGGTCTGGCTGCCCATCTCGAGGACTCCTTTGGTCTCCTTGCCAGTGCTGTCCATGGCAACGTAGTTGAATTTGGCCATATCGGTATCCTCGTGAAATCAGTTTCGTCGGCGTATCCAGACGGAATATCAGGTGTACTTCAGCACTTCTTCGACGGTGGTCTCACCGGCGTAGATACCGCGGAGGCCATCTTCGCGCAAGGTTACCATGCCTAGTTCGATGGCTTTCTGGCGGACCACGACGGTGGGTGCACGGTCGTTGATGAGGTTGCGAATCGCATCAGAGACGGCCAATAACTCGTAAATGCCCTTACGCCCCTTGTAGCCAGTGTCGTTGCAGTTGGGGCAACCGCGGCCGTAATAGAACACCTTGTCGCCGATGTCGTGGGCCGACAAACTCATGTTTTGCAACTGCGACTCGCTCGGCTCGAACGGTGTGCGGCAACTCGTGCAAATGCGGCGGACCAGACGCTGAGCCAGAACCGCCAGCAGCGTTGAAGAAATCAGGAAGGGCTCTACACCCATATCCACCATACGGGTGACGGCGCCCGAGGCGTCGTTGGTGTGCAGCGTGGACAGCACCAAGTGACCGGTCAGCGATGCTTGAACGGCGAT
>JBDKKQ010000446.1:0-4544 GCA_039796015.1 Verrucomicrobiota bacterium | reverse complement strand
GACAGTTCCTTCGCCGACGCCTCGCCTTCGGTGATCACCTTCAGCGTCCGGCCAACAAACCCCTCGGCGACGCCCACGGCGACACGATGCTGTGCGGCCATAGAAAGTTCCCGACGCTTCTGGCGGGTCTTGGGGGTCAGTTGCTTCTCCATCTTGCCGGCCACCGTGCCGTCCTCGCGGGAGTAGGCAAAAATCCCTAGACGCTCAAAGCGGGTCTCTTCGATGAACTCAATCAAGGTCTTGAAATGCGCGGCCGTCTCGCCCGGGAAACCCACGATGAAGGTCGTTCGCAATGTGATGCCAGGGATGCCGGCCCGAATCCGGGCGATCAGGTCGCGAATGTACTGCCCCGAAGTCTCACGGCGCATCCGGGCGAGCATGTCGTCGTGGATGTGCTGCAAGGGCATGTCCACATACCGGGCCACCTTGGGGCACTCGGCGATGGTCCGGATCAACTCGTCGGTCCAGTGGGCCGGGTGGGTGTACAAAAGTCGGATCCAGAAGTCGCCCTTCAACGCGTTCAATTCGCGCAGTAGCGTGCACAGCGTGGTGGCATCGACCGGTAGGGCCTGGGTGGCTGCTTTGAAGCGTTCTGGCGAAGAAATAGCCCGGCTATGATTGGGGCGCAGATCGAGCCCGTAATAAGTGGAATCCTGGGAGATGAGGTTTAGCTCGCGCACCCCGTCGGCGATCAACGCCTTGGCCTCGGCCACGATGTCTGCCTGCACCCGGCTGCGGTGGGATCCGCGCATCCGAGGGATGATACAGAAGCTGCACGGATGGTTGCAGCCTTCAGCAATCTTCACATAGGCAAAGTGCTTCGGTGTGAGACGGAAGCGCGGGGTGTCAAAATGCGGGATGTAGCTGGGTCGAACCGTGACATCCACCGAGGGAGCCTCCGGTTGCTGAGCCGCAGTCAGGGCGATGCGACTCTTGCCGAAACGATCGGTGCCCCGGAGAGCCGTCTCGTCGGCATGGTCATGGGCCGGGGCTTGTTTTTCTAACTCCTTGAGGCGGCCTTTCACGCGAGCTCCCTGCGGTGCCTTGGGAGTCTCTGCCTCGGTCCCTACTCGGGAGGCCCGCTTGGCGATGGCCTCATTAACCAGCGCCCCCACCTGCTCCACCTGGTCAATGCCCATGAACACATCCACCTCGGGCATGAGCTTGGGCAACTCGTCACGATAACGCTGCGGCATGCACCCGGACACGATGAGAGCCTGACCCCGACGCGAGGCTTCGCGCAGGGCGCTGTACTCCAGAATGGTATCCACCGACTCCTCTTGTGCGGCGTCGATGAAGGAACAGGTGTTGACGATGACCGCGTCGGCTTGGGACGCATCGTTGACGATCTCAATGCCTTCTCTGAGGAGAGATCCGAGCATGATCTCGGCGTCTACCAGGTTTTTGGCGCATCCGAGGGAAATGAGTCCCACGCGGCGGGGACGGGAAATCGGATTTTTCGGCGCAGTCGGCGTCTTGCTCACAGGGTTGGTAGCCTAGCGGTTCGGCTCAAAGACCAGCAATCCCACAGAATTTTCTGTAGATCAATTCCTAGGCCGCATCACTGGCGCTCATACTCCCCCTTGTTGACCCGTTTGAAGACCGAAAATCCCGCTTTCTTGGCATCGGTGGTCGACAGGGGCTTCAGGTGATGGGGAGTGCTGAAACCGGAGATCACCTTGCGGACGGGTTTGCGACAGGCCGGGCAGGCGGTCAATTCGGGTGCAGTGATGGGTCGCCGGAGGGTAAACTGACCACCACAGGCGGCGCAGTTGCCGTCACAAAGTTCGTATTCGTACAGGGGCATGACACTCTCGAAGGGACTCGCGGAGGAGCACTGAAAAGGCCACGGATCAGCAACCCGACCGCGCTCTCCAACGGAACCGACTTGGCCAACTTGACGGGTTTTCCGGCGAGGGCAATCGTGGAAACGGCATGACATCTTGGCCAGGGAGATCCCAGTCTCTAAGCCGCATCATGACCGAGCTTGTCATTCAGTCCACGACGCTGCCCGAGGCTGCCATCACCGCCTTCGGCAATGAGTTAGGCCGTTCGCCCGACGCCACCCGTGGGCACTCGGCCCGCTGGCAGAACGTCGCGGCCACTCCGGAGCTCAAGGCCTTGGCCGAATCCCACCAGGTGGACATCGCCTTCGTGCCTGAGAACCGACGCCGTGCGGATTTCAGCCTGCTGGTCATGGACATGGACTCGACCCTCATCACCATCGAGTGCATCGACGAAATCGCCGACCGCATCGGAGTGAAGCCCCAGGTCTCGGCCATCACCGAAGCGGCCATGCGCGGCGAACTCGACTTTGCCGGCGCCTTGCGAAAGCGGGTGGCCTTGCTCGAAGGCCTAGAGGAATCCGCGCTGGAAGCGGTGTACGAAGAACGACTGCGACTCTCACCCGGAGCGGAGGAACTCATTCGATCTGCCCAAGAGTCCGGCTG
Organism: Verrucomicrobiota bacterium; assembly: GCA_039796015.1. Classification (GTDB taxonomy): domain Bacteria; phylum Verrucomicrobiota; class Verrucomicrobiia; order Limisphaerales; family UBA9464; genus SXXZ01. The sequence continues at coordinate 2,094 of JBDKKQ010000446.1, read as the reverse complement.
GAAAACCCTGCTCATCTCCGGTGGGTTCACCTACTTCACCCACCGACTTCAGGCGCGCCTCGGGCTCGACCACGCAATGGCCAACACTCTTGAAACCCAGGCGGGCCGTCTCACAGGTCGCGTGTTGGGCGACATTGTGGACGCGGGCCGGAAGGCCACGGAGCTCTGCGCTTTGGCCGCGCGCCTCGGGGTCGAACCTTCCCGCGCCATCGCCATCGGAGACGGCGCCAACGACCTCAAGATGATGGGCGCTTCGGGCATGGGTATCGCCTATCGAGCCAAACCGGTGGTGCGTCAACAAGCCATGCATGCGCTCAATTTCAGCGGGCTCGACGGAGTCCTGAATCTATTCGCGCAAGACTAACTGGCTCTCGTAGGTGCGGCTCCGAGGCCCGCCGGTATCCCGAACTTAGGGATTCTTCTCTGGGACGATAGGCTGGGCCAGATCGGGATTGGCAACGCCTTCGTGGGCTAAGCCCGATTGCAAGGCGTCGAGGTCCCAAAGATACGAGGCATGCACCACACTGGAAGCGAGCAGACGCCGACCGCGGGAATCCCAACTCAGTGAAGTGATGCGCAGCTTTTCGGGCAACCGCAGTTGGGAAATTATCGATCCGTCCTGTGCTTGCAGCAGGTGGAGTGAGCGGGTTCCTAGGGCTACAGCCAATCGCTGACCATCGGGAGTCACGGCCACGCGACCATAGACCCCCACTGGATCCAACAACCGCTGCCATAGGATTTTTCCCGAATCCACATCCCATGCCACGAGCCCGTGAGTCATGGTGCCAAAGAGCCTTCGGGACACCGGGCAAAAGACCAGTTCACCGGCCTCGCCCAAGGCGGACAATTCTGGGGGGAATTCGAGCAACCGCACTCGGAACCCATTCTCGCAAACAAACACGGCCGGAGCGCCATCGATCCCCCAGCTGGCTAATAACTTTCCGCTCGAATGAATCGATCCGATGACACTGCGCGGCGGCAGCGCCACGGGCTGCCAACTACCTTGGGCATCGCACCAAAACGAGCCGTTGGTCGACACAATCCAGGCTTCACCGGAGGGGGCGATATCTCCGCGCCCGGAATTTGGAATCGGCTGACGCTCGATCAAACGCAATCGGGGCCGCGACGCATCGCCCTCCACGGCCAGAGTGATCCGGTTGCTCAGGCTCAGGGCCCACAGCCGGGTTCCATCCGCCGAGAAGGACAGGTGCCGGATCATGCCGTCGTCGCACGGCCAATGCGCTGCTTCCTTGCGACCTAACTTGGGGTACAACCGAATGCCATCGTAAGAACCACTGGCCCATCGGTCTCCCGCCGGATGGAAGCGGACCACCGCGGGGCCCGCGTTGGCCTCGGAAGGGACGTCGGGTGGCACCTCCGGGATCACGGACCATCCCGTGGGCGGGTCGAACCGGAGCAACTCCCATTGAAACTCGTCCTTCCAGGCGATCCACCGCCCGTCCGGCGACCACTGGATGGCGGCGCCGGCCCCGGCGAACTCGGCCAACGGTGTCTCGCTCGACCAGTCCCAGATGCGGGATCGGCCATTGTACCCGCTTGAGAGAATCCAGGACGAATCCGGCGAGAAGGCCAGCCCAAGAATGCCGTGGTCCTCCTTAACCAACCGTTTCACCGGCGTTCGATAACGATCAAAGCGGCCGATGAATATCTGCATTTCTGAACACACCTGTAGAAGATCACCATCGGGGTTCCACGCCAGCACCTGAACGGATTCGCCGGCGGGAAGCTCCATTCTTCGTTCCACGCGAGCCGTATCAAGATTGGCGAAGCGCACGATGGGATTGGTGGCGTTGATGGCTGCGGCCCAGTGCCCATCGGGGCTGACCACCAGATCATGTGGAGGCACTCCGACCGGGACATGACGCACTCTCCCCGGGTGGTCGATGGGTAACAGGTCGAACGAATCATCGGCCCGCCCCGCCAGCAGCCACCGCCCATCCGGGGTGAACTCACGACCGAGGTATTTGGGATCCAGGCGCACTTGGAGCACCGATTGCCCCTGGGTCCGGGAGACGACGTGGAACCGTTCTGTAGAATCTCGAACGAGCAGCCAGCGACCGTCGAGGCTGACCG
>JBDKKQ010000445.1:0-15781 GCA_039796015.1 Verrucomicrobiota bacterium | reverse complement strand
TGGCCGGGACTCCTGTGGTCTCATGGACTTGGCAATCCCAGCATCCGCCGCAACCCGCGTGGCAGGGAGAGGCCAAGTGGGATGGTTGGAACAAGGTTTTCGACCTGAAGCCGCGTCAGGCTTTCGACCGTGCTTTCCATGTCGTGGTGTCCGGGCGTCGAGCCTACTTCGGTTCTTCAGCCGATGATCAGGTGCGCTGCTTAGATACCCGATCAGGAAAAGTGCTCTGGACCTTTTTCACCGAGGGACCCGTCCGATTGGCTCCGACTCTCCATGAGGGGCGCCTCTATTTCGGCAGCGATGATGGCTGCGTCTACTGCCTCCAGGCGGACGACGGGCGATTGATTTGGCAGACTCGGGCTGTCCCGACGGATCGACGGATTCCGGGCAACAGTCGCATCATTTCGGCCTGGCCCGTGCGCACTTCTGTGGTGGTTCAAGACGGCAAGGTGTACGTGACAGCGGGGATGTTTCCGGCCGACGGAGTTCACTTGGTCGCATTGGAGGCCGGCACCGGAACTGAAGTTTGGAGGCAGGTTCAGAACGACCTCCCAGCCCAGGGCTACCTTCTGGCTTCCCGCAGTCGCCTTTACGTGCCGGCGGGCCGCAACAATCCAGCCGTCTGCGACATTGCGACAGGCAAGCGGGTCCGGGTCGTGGAGGGAGCCGGTGGAACGTATGCGCTCTTGACCGACGATTTGCTCGTCTTTGGACCGGGCAAGACCGGGCAATTGGGAGCGGTGGAGGACGGGAGTTCCGATCAACTAGCCAGCTTCCAGGGCAACCACATGATCGTCACGGGCAACCGGTCGTACTTGCACTCGGATTCAGAAATCACCGCCCTCGATCGCGGTCGCTATTTGCAACTGGCGCGTGAGCGGAAATCTATTTCGCGCCAACAAGGCGAGTTGGCTAAGAAGGCCAAATCCCTCGCCAGTAAGGCGGGCACCGAGGCCGAGCGGGAAGCCATCAAGAAGCAACTGGTCGACTTGGGTAAACGCCTCGACGAAGCCACCCTGGCCATGGACCAATGCCTGCTTTGGAAGGCCCCTTCGATTTGGCCCCACTGTGTGATCTTGTCGGGGGATACTATCATCCTCGGCGGCTCCAGCGAAGTGGCTGGATTACCGGCAGCCTCGGGCAAACTGGGATGGAAACTTCCGGTTCCCGGCATCGCCTACGGGTTGGCCGCCGCCGATGACGCGGTGTTTGTCAGCACCGATCGCGGGGCCGTTTTGTGCCTTCGCTCTCCCAGTGCCTCGGAACCTTCTGCCTCCTCCAACGCTTCGACCTCTTCCCGGCCATGAATTCTGTTTCTTTAATTCGCCTCGGAGTCTCCGTTCTACTTTCCACTGCACTGAGTTTGTGTGCCCAGGAAACCGGCCGCATCGGGCGCTGGGTCTTCGCCCCGGAGTGGGCACAGAACGCGGGCATGCGATCGCCCGTCGGCAAGGAGTTGACCTTCGTGGGCAAACCCAGATTGGTGAAGGATCCTAGTCCGCCTCGGATCGAGCTTCCGGGCCGCGACGAGCGCATCGTGGTGGCCAACGCGCCGGATCGGGCGTTGCTGCCCGAGCGCGATATGACGGCTGAAGCTTGGGTCCGCGTGGACCGTGTCACGCCGTGGGGTGGGTTCATCGGCCAGGTGCAGGACAATGGCGACTTTGAGCGCGGTTGGGTGCTGGGATTCGTCGAATCCCGATTCACGTTCGCCCTCGCCTCCGAGGGTGGCAAGCAACTCACCTTCCTGACCGCTCCCACCGCCTTCCAGACCAACCGGTGGTATCATGTGGCCGGAGTGTATGACGGCGCCGAGATGCGCCTAGTGGTGGATGGCGCTGTGGTGGCGACCAGCCGCGATCAATCGGGTGCCATTTTGTATGCCCCTTCCGGGCCCATGGTCATCGGGGCGTATCAGGACGACGATGAGCACTTCCGTTTGAGCGGTGCCTTGCACGAAGTGGGGTTGTTCCGTCGCGCCGTGCCCTCGGCGGAGTTGTTGTCTCACTACGAAGCCCGGAAGCGCCTGTTTCCCGAACCGGCTCCCGAGCCGATTTTTGCCAAGCCCGATTTTGGTCCGTTCGTTGACTGGGTGGATCGCACGACGGTGCACGTGTCCTGGGAGACCCTCACGGATGAGCCGACGGTGTTGGAACTGGAAATGCCCGATGGTACACAACGCCGTTGGGGCGTCGGCCAGGCCCGCAACCATTCGGTGACACTCACCGGATTGCTGCCCGATCGGGAGTACCACTACCGGTTGATTTTCCCGGATCGCGAGGGGCGTCGAGTCACCAGTCGTCGGTACCTCTTCGACTCGTCGTTTTACTATCGCCCGGCCCAGCCAGCGGTATCGCTGAAAACGCCCGCAGCCTCCCGCGCCGCACAGGTGATTCAGGCCTCCGGGGTGCACCAGGGGTATGCGCTGATCCTGGGGGCGACCGATGCTGATCTCGCGATCGAGTTGGTTCGCCAAAGCGATCTGGAAGTGGTTTTGGTAGAGAAGGAGACCGCGTTGATCCAGCGCCTGCGCGCGCGCCTAGACGAGGCTGGGATCTACGGTGTCCGAGCCACGGTCCTGCGGTCCGAATCTGCCCAACTGCCCTTTGGCGGACTGACAGCCAACTTGATCGTCGTGGCCTCAGGTGCTCCACCAGAAGTGCCGGCCGCCGAAGTATACCGCGTGTTACGGCCTGTGGGCGGGGCTTTTATGGCCGAAGTCCCCAGCCGCCAATCCGAAGCGTGGGCTCGTTGGATGATGGGTTCCGACATGGCTCGGTGGAGTTCAGTGGCCGGCGGGGGCGATTGGCGCCGCTGGATTCGCGGTCGTTTGGTGGGGGCGGGCGATTGGGCTCATCAATACGGCGGGGCCGACAATTCCTCGTGTAGTCAAGATGACTTGGTGCGCGGCGACCTCCAGGTGGCTTGGTGGGGCGACCCGGGTCCGCGGCCGATGCCTGATCGCGGCAATCGCAACCCGGCTCCCTTGAGCGTCAACGGGCGTCTGATGATTCAGGGGGAACGGATCCTTTTCGGCCTGGATGCCTACAACGGTGCCATCTTGTGGTCGTTCTCTTGTCCGGAAATTCGCCGAGCAAACGTCACCCGCGACAGTTCTAACATGACGGCCGCCGGGGACAGGCTTTTTGTGGCTCACGGGCGTCATTGCTTGGGAATCGATGCCCAGACGGGCGCGCGGTCTCGCCGCTACTCGGTTCCGGCCGCCGGCGAGGAGGCCCGAGACTGGGGCTATGTGGCCGCCGAGGGAGGGCTTCTCATCGGGAGTCGTGTGAAGCCGGGATCGGCCTATCTGGGGGATGATGGCGAATGGTACGAGGAGTACGCCGCCGACCAAATCGCCCGGGTCACCAGCGACCTGCTCTTCGCCATGGATCCAGAGACGGGCAAGCCAGTTTGGCAGTACTCGGGCGGAGCCGTTCTCAATTCTACGATCACCTTGGGCGACGGAATGCTCTTCTTCCTCGAGAGCCGAAACCCGGAGGCCATCTCTGCGCCCTTTGCCCGGCAGAACCCCAATATTCTCACCGATCAATGGTTGGTCGCGCTGGATTTAAAGACCGGAAAGAAACTCTGGCAGAAAACCCACGACTTCAGCGCCTGCAAGTTCATGACCTATTTGGTTTACGGGAAGAACACCGTCGTTGTCACCGGCACCGATGCCTCCAAGAACTTTCATACCTTCGCTTTCAACGCGCCGTCCCCTCGTGGGAATCAAGACAGCGGCGACGACATCATTAGCGCCATCGGCGGCCGTGTTCTTTGGTCGGAGTCGCACAAAGAAGACAAGGGGCACCACAGCGGGCACCTCCAGCATCCCGTGGTTATCGGGGACACCTATTATTCGGATCAGCGGGCTTTCAAACTCACCTCGGGAGACTTGGTTCGCAAAGATCTGCCCGAGCGCCGGGGTTGCGGGGTGATGTCGGCGGGTCGCAATGCGATCTTCTTCCGTCACCACTTCCACGGCATGTGGGATCTGGAATCCAACAAACGGACCCAATTCGAGGGCATTCGTTCTGGGTGCTGGCTGAGCATGATCCCGGCGGGAGGAATGCTGTTGGCTCCGGAGACGAGCGCGGGTTGCTCCTGCACCCATGCGATCCAGACTTCCATCGGTTACATCCCGAAGGTCTTGGCCGGGCGATAGGTTTGGAGTCATCAGTGCCGGATGAGAATGCCACGGTACTGGTGGTTTATGAAAGTCGTGCGGGATGGTTCCCGCGGTAGACATCGGTGACGATGGCTTCCTTAGCCTTCCAAACGAGTGTCATGGTTAGAGCCACGGGCAGGAGTCCTAGAGAGACCACCAGGAGCACGCGGGCTTGCTCTAAAACCTCGAGGATTTCCTGGAGATGGTTCGGGAGAAATTGAAACTCCCGGGCCAGAGTCCATGCGGCTGCGAAGGCTAACAGCGTGCTCAGCAGGGTAGTGTTAATGGTGGTAAAGAGGCGCATGTCCGAGCGGAGGGTTTCGTCTGGGAGCAAGGCGGCCAAACGACGGAGCGAATGGTTCAAGGCCAGAAGAAATCCCAGCCCTGAAAAGAGCATGAGCAGGAGGCTCGCCCCGAACAACGCAACGTCGGGGCGTCGGCTCCACCACCAAGTGAAGGGTGAAAGAGCCAGATTCAGCAGGGCCAGTAATTCGGCTCGATTCACCGATCGCACCCAGACTCGTTCTTGGGTTTGGAACTGCTCCAATTGCTTCAATCCAAACCAGATGAGTCCGCAAGAAGCGACCGGCAGGCCGATGCCGAACTGGGACCATAATTCACCGAGGGCGGTTCGGGTGCAGGCGAGCAAAGCCAACGGCAGTCCCCAGAAAAGGCAGGACAACCCGCGCACAACGCGGGACAGAGAGGTCAACAAGGAGTCCTGATTCACCGCGGGCAAACGAAACGCTGTTTGGAGGGGTCACCGCAAGGAGGAACCCGAACGGTTTAAGACAACAAAAGCAACCCTCCTAAAGACGCTTCACACGGCCGCCGGTAATTTGGGTTCCCTCAGGATGCGGGGCGATGGGTTATGGCGCGAAGGGAGCTTCTTGGGGCTTAGTGTCCGAATTCACGCGTTGAGAGGTTCCTCGCTATTTTCAGTGGTTTTCACACCGGCAGGTTTCATCATTTTCACACCGTCACGGCCAGTTGTTTTTTTTCGGACACCCAGATGCAGCCCGAAGACCTCCTAGATAGGGACCGATCTCCGAGCGGTCCATGTCCGCGGTGATCCTGCTCTACGGTGTTCCATGTCTGCGGACGTGGCGCTTTCGGAGAAATCGCCCCACCTCGGAGGTTTTTGGGTGAGGTGGATTTTTCGGCCACCCTGATGTAGCCCGAAGACCTCCTAGGTAGGGACCGATCTCCGAGCGGTCCGTGTCTGCGGTGGGCTTGCTCTACGGTGTTCCATGTCTGCCGTGGACCGATCTCTGCGGTGGTCCGTGTCCGCGGACGTGGCGCTTTCGGAGGGATCACCCTATCTCGGAGGTGCTTGCAATAAAGAGGAGGCCTCTTGAGAGGGGGATTTTAAGAGAGAAATAAAAAGACCGGCGGATTAGGCCGGTCTTTTTTCTGGAAAGCTGGAGCGAGTGAAGGGATTCGAACCCTCGACATTCACCTTGGCAAGGTGACGCTCTACCAGACTGAGCTACACTCGCGTTGACGGAAAGAAATTGCCTCAGATTCGGGTGACTTGGCAAGAGGTGTTTTTGGATTCCGCAGTTTACTCTGCATTTTAGGCGTACAATTTTACGGAGTGACGACCCGGTAAATGCGGGTCGCGTTGGTGGTTGTCAGATCCCGGAAGTCTTGAACCCTCGACAGGTTGAAATCGGATGGAAATACCATCAAATCCCGCCAATTTTGGGCAGAATCAGTGGTGAGCGCTTCATGAAATTGGAGGCGGTAGGAGCGGGCGCCATGCCTTGAGAAACGCAAGATAGGGTTTCCATCGAAGGGGGAGGGTAAGGCCATCAGGCTGGGGTGGTCGGAGGCATCGCCGGGAAGGGTTCCCGCCAGAAATTCCTCACGATTGCTGGCGCCATCGCCGTCAGGGTCGGTATCACCGCGCAGTTGGAGGGATCCAAAGAAGTTCAGTTCCCAGAGGTCAGCCAGACCATCACCATCCGAGTCCGTACCGGGTCCTACGTCAGAGGCTAGGTCGGGTTGGCCGGGCGATCCGTCGGCTTGGGCACTGGCCACCCAGGCCGATGGGGTGTCGATCTGGAAGGCCTGAAGGGCCTCAGATCGCAGTACCATGCTATAACCGTCGCCATCAGCCGGGGGGACCCACTGATCGGTGAGTTCAAAATCAAACACCGGGTTACCCTGCGGATCAACGAGCTTCAATCGACCTCCGCCATCGGACAATTGCCCAGAATACTTTCCCAGATGTTCGACTAGGGTTCCGTAGCGGGAGCGGAAGGTAGAATTGTCCGAGGCCAGCACCACACGCGCGTTGGGCGCGAGGATTCGGGTGCCGTTGGTCGCGTTGAAGGCGAACGATATATCGCCCTCAATTCGAAACCCTGTCAGGTCGAGCGGTGCGCCTGAGGTGTTCTTGAGTTCGATGAATTCGCTCTGGTCGGCATCGAAGGACCGGTTGCCCCGTTGGTCTGATGGGTGGAAGTGGATCTCACTGAGGGTCAGGGGCGGAGCGGACAACAAAAAGGTTCGAGCGACCGGTCCAGACCAGGGCGTGCTGATCGGGGGTCCACTGGTTTGACGGCGGAGCGTGTCCAGAGTGCGAGCCCTCAGGCGGACCGGGCCAGAAATCGTGATCGGCCCTGTGTACAAGAGAGCGCTGGCCGAACGGTTGGAGGTTCCGACTGCTCGGGGGTCGGTGCCATCGAGGGTGTACCAAATGGCCGCGCTGGCGCTGGCGTTGGGCCCCAAGGACAAGGTGGCCGTGGTGCCCAACGGAACGATGCCTGAATCGAGCGAGGACACGGGCGGTTGTGCGAGTTGGCGATCCACAAAGTCGAGGCGGTTGGACACCCAGCGCTTCATGGAGTCGAGTTCGGCCTGATAGCTGCCGCCGCGGCGAGGGATCTTCCATCGCTGATAGTCGCGGCGCTCCGCCAGGCGAATTTGATTGGCCAGGTGGTCCATGAGCATTCCGGTGTAGCGCACCGACAGTTGTTGGGTACGCAGTTGTTGGAACCGGTCCACCCATCGCTGCCACGCCTCGGTGTCTTGGAAGAGTTGCCCATACCAGCCAGCGAAGACGGGGCCGCAAGTCCAGCTCCGCGGGTTGGAGTCTCGTCCGTCGGTCGATCCCAGGGCCCGGTCGAAATCCCAGTGGGGCCCAAAGATGAGCTTCTGGTTCCGGGGTTTGTGGAAGTAGGCGCTCAAGACCATCGTGTCGACATTGCCTGAGAGCATTTCCAGGATGTGGTAGTCGATGGCCCGCCCCATCTCGATGTAGTTCTCGTAGCTGTTGGTGGGGTTGCGTCGGTTGGCTGCGAGGAAACCCCGGCTCATGCCGTTGACGTAGTCGGTCAGGTACTTTTTCTGGGCGGCCCGTTGCGCTAGCTTCAGATCTTTTTCCTTGGGGTTGATCATGGCCACGCTCATGCCTCCCATGGTCACCCCGGTGTCACCGGGATCGAGGCGGTCGATCTTCATGACGTAGGGGCCGGTGATGTCCGGAAGCGTTTTGTCTTCGGGTTGCAGTTTGGGGCCCGGGATGCGTTTGCCACCCACGCCGATCTTCTCGGTCAGCACATAAAGCCCCTCGTACTGATTGGTGGTCAGAGGCCCCAGCTTATTGATGAACACCTCCACGAACCGAGTCCGAGGTGAGTACTCACCGATGTCGCGCGCCAGTTGGTGTATGAATGGATTATGAATGCAAACCGGCTCGAAATTGTTCGGAGCATACAGCACCCATTCCGATTCTGCGGGCATTCCCAGCGCCGGCAGTTCGAGATCCTGATTGTAGTCATCAGTCCATTGCAGTGCGTACTGCTTCTTGGCCAATCCGGCACTGCTCGAGCCCCGGATCTTAATGCCGCCCCGCGCGGTGAAGTCAGGTTTTCCGGTGACGCGCGCCACCCCGTTCTTCGGCTCGAACAGCGACAAGGCCACCACCGTGTTAATACTCTCGCTGGGCATTTTTCCGAAGGTGGTGATGACTAACAGCGGTAGATCCGAGCGGAATTGCTGGATGTTGGGGTTCGAGACGCTCTGGAGAGGGTCTCCCCAGGCGTTGGTTCCCTGGACCGGCCCTGCCGACGATACAAACAGAGGCGTGTAGTATTCGGTGTGGACGGGTCCCGGCAGGTGATTGGTCCGGAAGGCTCGGGCCCGCAGCATGAGCGCGTTGTTGGTCACCAGCACCAAGGGTTGGGTGTAGGTAAACCCGTTGGTGAGGGAGGGTATGCGGCCATCCAGCGAGTAGCGGATCAGCGCATCGGGGGCCGTTTCCGACAGGGACAGTCGGAGGGTTAGATTCAATTTGGGATCCGGAATTAGCCCGCCGTTTTGAGAAAACAGAACCGCTGGAGCAAATCCGACTCCGGAAATGGAGTTGGGCGCCCCGGGTGTCGGGGTCGCCAGAAATCCACTTTGCGAGGTGTCACCGTTGGCTCGTCCATAGGCAGCATTCTCCGGAGTAGCCGGGTACTTGGGGGCGAAGGCATCGACGGTGACACCGTCGGGTGCGCTCAGGCCGAGATACTCGCCCTCGCTCTTGAGTTTGAAATCGGTATGGAGGCGGTTGGTGACGCTGGCGCGGTCTTTGCCGGAGGCGAACACCACTAGGAACCCCCGGGCCGGAAGCGTGATGTCGGGGAAGGTCCAGGGGCGTGGGTTCGTGGGGTCATCGGTCAGGTGCCATCCCGCCAGTTGGATGTCCTGATCGGTGATGTTCTGGAGTTCAATCCAGTCTTCGTAGTCGCCCTCTTCGTCTCGGAGGGTCTTCTGGTTGTCTGGGACCACTTCCGACAGAATGACTCCCCCGGGTCGCGGCGGCGGCAGTAGTTGATACTCGATGGGCTTGGTTCCGGCGAAACGGTTGGGAATGTCCGCCAAATCCCGGATATCGGCGTCACTGGCCCAGGTGAGCGACGCGGTGCCGAGAGGGAGCTCTGGGAGCGTGAACACATAAACATCGGCGCTCACAGGTCTCATGGCGGTCGCCGCAAGGCCATTGACTCGAAGGTCTCCAGCATCGACGCCCTGAACCGCTTCGCTGAAATGCACTTCGACTTGGGAGAGGCTGAAAACAAAGCCCGATTCTGGAAAGATTGCCTCGAGCGTCGGTGGAACCACTTCGGCGTCGGCCAGACCCCGGGTTGTCAGCAGGCAGAGCAGGGGAAGACCAAGCGATATAAGGAATCGGCGGGAGGGACTCATCGGGAATGCCCTCAGGCTACCGGCTCCCCTTGCGGTGGCGAACTCAGAGATGGCTTTTTGAGCGGTTTCTCGGAGCGGAGCGTGTCGATGTTACACCTCTGGCATTTGTCCCGGTTTGAAGTTCGAGGTAGTGTCCTCTCGATGATGGGTTGTGTTCGCTCTGCAATTAGGGTCGCTTGGGTTGGTAGTTGGCTGCTCAGTGCCTGGGGTGGTGCCCCATTAATGTTGGCCGCGCCTGCGCTCCAAGAAGCACCGACGCCGGCATTGGGCTTGGAATGGGGCGTGGGTCGATGGGTTCCCGATCTGGAAATCCGGCCAGAATCCGGGTCGCGCTCATCGCTCTCTAAGCTCACCCGAGATGCGCGTGCGGTGGTGATCGCCGTGACGAGCAGCAGTTGTCCGGTCTCCGGGCGCTATGGTCCGACACTGGCTGCCCTCGAGAAGGAGTATGCCAGCCGGGGGGTGCGGTTCATTTGGATTAATCCGGTACCAACCGATTCCAAGGCCTTCGTGCGGCAATGGATTCGGGACCAGGGAGTCCAAGGTCCTTACGTGCGCGATGAGCGGGGAGACATTGCGAAAGCACTGGGCATCCGATCGACGGCGGAGGTCTTCGTCTTGGATGCCGCCCGCACGGTTCTATTCCGAGGGGCTGTGGATGATCAGTATGGCTTGGGTTATTCTAAGGCGGCGCCGAACCAACGGTTTTTAGTGAGCGCCCTCGAGTCGGTTCTCTCAGGGAAAAAAGTAGAAACGGCCTGCACCAGCGTTCCGGGTTGCGCTCTTGAATCGGCCGCGCCCGTGGCTGTTTCTGAGCCGGTGACTTACCACAACCGGATTTCCCGAATCCTGCAGCAGTCGTGCGTACCGTGTCACCGAGAGGCAGGTATCGCTCCATTCGCGTTGACCACTCCCGCCGAGGTGGCTGCGCATGCCGGCATGGTCCGCAAGCAAGTGACTCAAGGGGTCATGCCTCCGTGGTTTGCGGCGTCGCCGACTCACGGTCCCAGCCCCTGGCTAAACGACCGCAGCCTCCCGGCCGCCGACAAGGCGGATTTGTTGGCGTGGATGGAGCGGGGCCGGCCTGAAGGGAAAACCTCCCACGCTCCCAAACCGCAAACCTATCCCTCCGAATGGCAGTTGGGTGAGCCGGATACCATCATTCGGCTTCCGGAACCGGTAGACGTGGCCGCGTCGGGTGTCATGTCGTACATTAATATCGACGTACCTACGGGATTCGACAGCGATCGATGGGTTCAGGGGTGGGAAATTCGCCCCACGGCACGGGATGTCGTCCACCATGTCTTGGTTTATGTGTTGCCGCCGGGGAACGACGGGAAACCCCAGAAGAACCGCCGTATCGACGGTACGAGCAGCTACCTCGCCGCCTATGCGCCGGGCTATCAGGCTGTTTCGTATCCGGAGGGGTGGGCCAAATTTATCCCGGCCGGTTCCACGCTGCACTTCCAACTGCATTATACTCCCAAGGGCAAGGCCACCCGCGACCAGAGCGCTCTGGGACTCAAGTTCTCCAAGACACCGCCGAAGCATGAGGTGCGTGTCAGCGCCATCGCTGGCGCCATCGACATTCCGCCCGGCGACCCCGACTTCATGGTCGAGGGCAAACTACCGGTGCCGCAGTCCGCGCGATTGATGTCCTTCATGCCGCACATGCATGTCCGCGGGAAGGCTTACCGGTATGAGCTCGAATTGCCCGGGAGCGCGCCCAAGACCCTCCTGGATGTTCCGCGTTACGATTTTAACTGGCAGTTGCTCTACCGCTTGTCCGAGCACATCGACTTGCCGGCCGGCAGTGTCCTCAAGGGCATCGCTCGCTACGACAACAGCGCCGGCAATCCGGCCAATCCCGATCCGACCCGCCGAGTGCAGTGGGGTGAGCAGACCGATGAGGAGATGATGCTCGGTTACATCGAATACTACCTACCCGAAGTGGCTCCCGGAACGCCGGTGGATCCGCGTCCTACTGCGGGGCGTCGCGGAGGATCCAAGGCCTTTGATTCGCTGGATCGAAACCACGATGGCCGGATCACCCTCGACGAATCACCGTCACCGGACCAGTTCAAGGCGGCCGATGCGAATGGGAATGGCGAGGTGAGTCGCGAGGAATTGAAGGCGTTTCTGCAGAAGGTGAACCCTCGCCGTGCAGCTGGCTCCAAACCGTCATCGGAAGCACCGTGAGAATAGGCTGACGAGCCAGACAGACCTTTTGACGATCCCAGCGTTGCGAGTGGGGCCTTGCTCTGCGGCTTGCTCTGCGGTTGTTCCCTGACGGAATTCAGGGAATACTAGTGGCATTGTTCCCCATGACTGAATCGATGCCACCGCGCCGGGCCTCTGGGTTCCATGGAAGTGGGAGAGCCTGCTTGAGGACGGGGCTGATTCCCATTCTTCGACAGTTCTCTCGATTGGTTATGGCCGTCGCGATGCTGGCCCTGACCGAGGCGGCAGAGCCGGCCGCTTCGGGGTCTCTCTTCAATCGAGCCCAGACGCATTGGGCCTTCCAACCGTTGTCGGCATCGGTGCCAGGTCGAGGGTCTCAACCCGCGTCTCCTGGATCCGAGGTGGGCCCCTTGGACCGGTTTGTTGCACAGCGCTTGCGAGCTCAGGGCTTGTCCCCAAGCCCGCAGGCCGATGCGGCCACCCGTTTGCGCCGGATGGCATTGGTACTCACCGGATTGCCTCCGACTCCGGAAGATCTCCAGGCCTTTGTCGCTGACCACCGACCCGAGGCCACGGAGCTTTGGTTGGAGAGGTCTCTCGCCTCACCGGCCTATGGAGAACGCTGGGCCCAACACTGGCTGGATGCGGCGGGGTATGCCGATTCCAACGGATACTTCAACGCCGACTCGGATCGCCCCTTGGCCTTTCGTTACCGGGACTACGTGATTCGGTCGATCAACCAAGACAAACCCTTTGACCGCTGGATCCGGGAGCAATTGGCCGGCGACGAAATGGCAGGATGGAAGCCCGGCGATCCGGTGACTCCGGAAATCCGGGAGTTGCTGGAAGCGACCCATTTCCTGCGCAACGGTCAGGATGGTACCGGCGAATCGGACGGCAATCCGGATGAGGTCCGTGTGGATCGCTATTATGCGTTGGAAGCCTGCCAGCAAATCATCGGCTCCAGCCTGCTGGGATTAACGGTTCAGTGTGCCAAGTGCCACGACCACAAGTTCGAACCCATCACCCAGAAGGACTATTATGCCTTGCAGGCCTTCTTCTATCCGGCCTTTCCGATCGAGGATTGGGTGAAGCCCAACGACCGGGTCATCGAGGCGCCGCTGAGCGGTGAACACGCCGACTGGTTGGCATCCGAGCGTCGCTGGGAACACGGCGAAGCCCAAGCCCGTGCGGCGGTGTCGCGCTGGATGGTCGAGCATCAGTCTCCGCTGAAACCCTTATGGGAAGACTCGTTCGACGGCCTGGGATCTCTCGGAGACCGTTGGTCCAACACGGTGCCTGGAGAGGATCAACCTGCTGGCTCACCGCCCGTTTCCATCGGCGGTTCGGTGGGCCCCGCGGCGCGGGTGAAGGAGGGCGTTTTGCAACTGATCGAAGGCGGCGGGTCTGGGGACCGATGGTTGTCCACTCGTTCACCGTTCTCGTGGCAACCGCCGTTGGTGGGGGATTGGATTCAGGTTACCTTTGACCTGGTCGCATCGAAGATCGAAGGCCAAGCCCAGGATTCCGATCGCATCGGTTACGTGCTGGCCGCCCACGATTTTGCTGATCGCGGAACTCAGTCCGGCGGCAACCTACTCATCGACGGTCACCCTACTGGGGCCAGCACCGTGCACCTCGATTACCCCGGTGCGGACTCCAAGTCCATTGGCAGCATTGGTGGGCAAGGTTATCGGGCCGGGCACAATTACGGCGTCCGCATCACCCGTTTGGAGAAAGACCGATTCTCGCTCCAGCACTGGGTGGATGGGATGGCCGATGGAACGCCGCTGACCTTGTCGGCCTCGGACCTACCGACGGGCGGGTTTGCCTTTGAGTTGTGTTGTGGCCGTAGCTTCCAGGTCGATCAGGTGCGTATTCAGGCTTCTCCGCGTGCGGGAACCCCAGAATACGAGCGCTGGTTGACCTACGAACGGGCACTGCAAACTCAAGTCCAGGAGAGGGACCGTCGGTTGGCTGTTATCAAGGCTCAGCGATTGCCCAAACCGGGACGCATTGCGTGGGTCAGCGACGTGCATTCGGAGCCACGCCCGGTGCCCTTGCTAAAACGCGGCAACCCCAAGACCCCGGGTGAGCCAGTCGAGCCGGCCTTTCCCGGGTTTCTGGATCGCGGGCAGAAACTCCCAGCGGCGTTGCCTGTCCCTCACGGGCGGACCACCGGCCGGCGGTTGGCTTGGGCGCACTGGTTGACGGCGCCCGGCACTCCGCAAGCGGCCTTGCTGGCGCGCGTCACCGTCAACCGGATTTGGCAGCAGTGCTGGGGTATCGGATTGGTGGAGACTTCAGAAAATCTCGGCTTGAGCGGAGCCCCTCCGACCCATCCGGAGTTGTTAGAATGGTTGGCGGCCGAGTTCGTGAATTCAGGCTGGAGCCTAAAGCATCTCCATCGGCAAATCTTGGGTTCCCGCACATTCCAGCAATCTAGTGCGCCCCGTGCGGAGGCGATGTCCGTCGATCCGTCCAATCGAGGATTATGGCGCTTCCCCGTCCACCGGCTCGATGCCGAGGGAATTCGTGACCTCATGATCGCAGCCAGCGGGGTTTTGGATCCGAAATCCAGCGGTCCGTATGTTCCTACCCCGCGCAACGGCGACGGAGAAGTTTTGGCAGAGGAGTCCGCGCCGGGAGCACGGGCTCGTTCAGTGTTTCTCCAACACCGTCGGACGCAGGTGCCGACCTGGTTGGTTAACTTCGATGCGCCGTCGGTGGTGTTCAACTGCACCCGTCGGGCCCGGACCACCATGCCGCTGCAATCCCTGAGCTTGCTCAATTCGGAGTTCACGCTGCAGCGGGCTCGGGATTTGGTTCTTCGGCTCGATCGGGAGTGCGGGGCTTCAGAGAAGGCGCGCATTCAGTGGGCCTTTTTGCTGGTTTGCAGTCGTGAACCCGATGCCTCCGAGCGCTCGGCGTCGGAAGAGTTTCTGCGCCATCAGCTATCTCTTTATACGGCCCATCCCGATTCCAACCAGCGGGCGTGGCGTGATTTTGCTCAATCGCTCTTCACCCTCAACGATTGCCTCTACCTCCGATGAACCCCTCCATGGATTTTCTGTCGCGGCGTGGTTTTCTGGGGCGTTCGGCCGGAAGCCTGGGTTTCCTGGCGCTTCAACAATTGTTGTCGCGGGATCCACTTCTGGCAGCTGGAGCCGTTGCGCCAGCACACCGACGACCTAAGGCGAGAGCGGTCATCAGTCTTTTTCAACACGGGGGACCCAGTCAGATGGATCTCTTCGACTACAAACCCGCTTTAAATCGTTGGAGTGGGCAACCGTATCCGGGTGGAGATCTGGAGGTTCACTTCGACAAGCAGGCAGGTAATGTATTGGGGGCTCCCTATCAATTTCGGCCTCAGGGTCAGTGCGGCATGCATCTTTCAGAATTGCTGCCGCATACCGGATCCATCGCCGACGACATTACCCTGATCCGTTCCATGACCACCGGGTCGGTGGATCACGAATCGGCGTTGCGCATCATGCATACGGGGCGGTTTCTGGCGGGATTGCCCTCGATGGGTTCCTGGGTGCTGTATGGCCTAGGTTCGGAGAATGAAAATTTGCCGGCGTACGTGGTGCTGTCGGATCCCGGGGGCCTCCCGGTCGATGGTGAGCGGAATTGGTCCTCCGGATTCCTTCCGGCGTTGTATCAGGGAACGCCCTTCCGCAGTGGCAAGACGCCGGTGTTTCATTTGCAAACACCGGCCGGTGTTTCTGCCGAGGCGCGGCGTCATCAATTGGACTTCATCACCCGTCTGAACCGGCATCAGTCCGAGCGCGATCCGGCCAATTCCGAATGGCAGGCACGGTTGGCCCAATTCGAGACCGCCGCCCGCATGCAAACCGCCGTGCCCGAGGTGATGGACTTGTCGGGGGAATCGGCGGCCACGCGGCGGCTCTACGGCCTCGACAACCCGGTGACTGCCGAATACGGGCGGCGGTGCCTCATCGCCCGGCGTCTGGTCGAGCGGGGCGTGCGGTTCGTGCAGTTGTTCTTGAGCGGTCAGCCTTGGGACACCCACGACAAAAACGCCGAGCGACTCAAAGGCCTCTGTGCCATGACCGACCAACCCAGTGCCGCACTGGTCCAGGACCTCAAAGCCCGTGGGTTGCTCGACGACACCATCGTGCTTTGGACCGGCGAATTTGGGCGTCTGCCGATCTCCCAGGGCAAAGACGGTCGCGATCACAATCGGCACGCATTTTCTCTGTGGGT
>JBDKKQ010000444.1:0-5332 GCA_039796015.1 Verrucomicrobiota bacterium | reverse complement strand
GTCGGTTGGGCCACATAGAGGGCATTCATTTCATTGGCGAAATTGCCGATGGCGATGCCCAGCGCGCGGTCAGGACGAAAACGTGCTGCGTCGATGCCCATGGCCCCGCGAGTTTGCCCGTAGGAGTCGAAGGCCACGCCGCTCTGGGCCCCCACCTCTTGAAAGGTTCCATCGTGCTTATTGGTGAAGACGAAGTTTTGAACGGTGTCATTGGCCACTACGAGGTCCATCCAACCGTCGTCATTCAGATCGATCGGAGCCACCGCGAGGGTTTTGGCCATGGGCAGCCCCGTGGCCGGATTTTGGATACGGAGACCGCTTCGGGCTGAGACTTCAGTGAAATGGGGTAGGGCACCTGGAGTGGTAGGACCGTCATTCCGGTAGAGGGCCGGGAAAGTGCCGGGAAAGAGCCAGGGACGCCCATAGGCGCGGCCAACACCCACAAGTTGGTTGTTCACCTCCCGATCCATTTGGGGCGACCACTCAACATAGTGCCCGACGAAGAGGTCCAAGTCGCCATCCCGATCGAGATCAAACCAGGCCGCCGCCGTGGACCATCCAGAAGACGAAGCGGGCAAGCCGCTCTGGGCCGTGATGTCTGCGAAATGTCCCTCTCCTAAATTTCGGAATAGGCGCACCCCCCCGAGTCCGGTCAGCAACACGTCGGTGCGGGAATCGCCATCCAAATCCCCGCAAGCCACCCCCATGCCATAAAATGGGACATCCAAGCCGGATCCTGCGGTGATGTCGGTGAAGCGAATGGGCTCACCGGGCGCGGTGTCGTTCCGATACAAGGCTGCAGTGGTTGAGTGTTGGTTTTTGGGCGATGCATCCGGCCACTCCGTTCCATTGACGAAGAGGAGGTCTGCATCGCCATCCCCATCCAGATCAAAACACGCCACGCCGCCTCCAAGGGTTTCGGGCAAGAGTTTGTTGCCTTGTGCTCCGTTGCTGTGGGTGAAGCGGATGCCAGCCTCTCGGGTAATGTCCGTGAACCGGATAGATGGGGGTCGTGGGCCGCGACCGGAATCGTTGGCCACCGGACTTTGAATGGGGAGGAGCGCTGCGGTTGGAGCGGCGGGGCGGCGCTGTAGCCACCAGACAGCCGTTGCCGCCACCACACACAGAAGGATGAGGACGGCCAATGAACGGCGCAGCGCCTGAGTGATTACCTCGTCTTCCGAACCCGGTGTTCGTCCGGGTTGAGGATTCAGGTTGGCCATGTCAGCACGCTGGTATGATCGCGGCCGTGTTTTCAAGCCCGGAACCACTGAGCGGAGGATGGAAGTTGAGCTTCGGGTCCCGGGGTGTCCTAAAAAAGGCGAGGCGAATTAATTCCGATGACTGATTGCGGCGGTGTTAATGATGGAGTCCTAACAAAAATTGGGCCAAGTCCATGACTGGTCAATCTTGATGAAGTCTGTTTGCCTTTCCAGACGATGTCCGGAGCCGTTGGTTCCTCAGTTTTGTTGACGTCCCTCTTGAGGGATGTGTCCCGCTCGTTCTACCTGACCTTGAGGGTCCTTCCATCACGGGTTCGCGCACCGATCGGCCTGGCGTATTTGTTGGCCCGTGCCACCGATACGTTGGCTGACGCCTCCTCGGTGCCGGTGGCGGTTCGTCGAAGGGCTCTAGAATCGCTGCGAGACCGGATCCTCGATGGTCAAGCACCGCCGCCGCAATGGGCTGACTTCGATACCGAAAGCCCAGAAATCACCGCCGCTGAGCGCACGCTGTTGGAGCGCATTCCGGAGGCCTTGGCGATTCTGGACCATTCTCAGGTTTGGCAGAAGGACTGCATCCGGACGGTCTTAGAGACAATTGTGGGGGGGCAAATTCTGGACCTGGATCGCTTCGGCGGAATTCGGCCGGGAGAGGGCGTTTTGTCGCTGTCCAACGCTGAAGCGCTGGACGACTACACTTATCGAGTGGCGGGTTGCGTGGGTGAATTCTGGACCCGCATTTGCCGCAACCAACTTTTCCCCACAGCCTCACTCGATGATGCCGCATTTCAAGCCGATGGCATCCGCTTTGGTAAGGGCCTGCAGTTGATTAATATTTTGCGGGATCTGCCCAAAGATCTTCAGGCCGGCCGGTGTTATCTGCCTTGCGATGAGTTGGCCCGGGAGGGGCTTTCGCCGGCCGATCTTTTGGATCCGACTGTCGAGGACCGTCTTCGTCCGGTGTATGACCAGTGGTTGCATCAGGCTGAGGAACATTTGGCGGCCGGGTGGAATTACGTCCGAAGCATTCCCTCCGATCAGGTTCGCGTCCGACTGGCCTGTGCATGGCCGATTCTAATTGGTGTGCAAACGCTCCGGCGACTGCGGGAGCCGGGCGTGCTGGATGCTCGCCAGCGCGTCAAGATCTCACGAGCGGAGGTTCGGTCGATTCTGTGGGCGACGCTCTGGAGATTGCCCTTTAAACGGCGTTGGGACGGCCTGTTCGACTCGATGAGGACAGTAATTGCATCGTGAACACCAGAAAGCTGGGGTCCCGATTGGACGCCACGGCAACTGCGGGTAAGTCTAGAGACACATGAGGGTCTTGATTACGGGTGCGACCGGATTTGTTGGACGTGCCGTTTGCGAGGCGGTGGTTCGTGAGGGGCATTCAGTGCGGCGCATGGCTCGCGGAAGCCGCTCACAGCCTTTGGCGGCTCAGAATGACCGAATGGAGTGGGTGAGGGGTTCGGTGCTGTGTCCGAACGATCTCCGCCAGGGCATGCAGGGATGTGATGCCGTCATTCATCTCGTCGGCATTATCGGCGAGATCGGTGACCAGACCTTTGAGCGGGTCCACTTGGAGGGAACGCGCCAGGTTCTTGAAGCAGCACTGACTTCTGGGGTGCGACGCATAGTCCACATGAGCGCCCTGGGGACCCGGCCTGAGGCTGTTTCACGGTACCACCAAACCAAGTGGGCTGCCGAGGAGGCTGTGAGGAGTTCAGGTTTGGATTGGACGGTATTTAGGCCTTCATTGATCTACGGGCCCGGTGATGGGTTCGTGAATTTATTCGCCGGGATGAGTCGCTGGTCGCCGGTGTTGCCGGTAATCGGTCGGGGAACGTCTTTGTTGCAACCGGTGTCGGTCGATTGCGTGGCTCGGGCGTTTGCGCGTGCGCTCGATTCAAAAGCCGCCGTCCACCAGACTTATGACCTTTGTGGTTTCGACCGTCTCAATTTGCCGCAGATTTTGCAGACCCTTTTGCAGATCACCCGCCGCCGCCGTGTTATTGTGAGAATCCCTCGGGCGCTGGCCTGGTATCCGACTGCAGTCTTGGAATGGATCTTTCCGCGGGTCCTGCGGCGTCCGGCTCCCTTGAGTCGGGATCAGATTCTTATGCTGGAGGAGGACAACATCGGGAACCCTGAGGCGGCTGAGCGCGATTTCCAGATTCCATCGGTTCGGTTTGCGAAGGGAGTTGGAGCCTTTCTGCGCTGAGGGCCTTCCGGCCATCTCTGAAAGGTTTGACTGAGGCGTTCAGGTGCCGATGAGTTCGGCGACTTTTGCCGAAACGTCGCCGCTCTTCATGAGCGACTCCCCGACGAGGATGGCATGGCAACCGGCATTCCGGAGGCGCTCAACATCCGCCCGTTGGTGAATCCCGCTTTCTCCCACGAGAATTCGTTGGGTGGAGTCGGAGGCGGCGAAGAGTTTCTTGGCCAAAGTTTCGGTGGTCGCGAGATTCACTTGGAAGGTCTTGAGATCCCGATTGTTGACCCCTACGAGTCGGGCTCCGCAGCACAGCGCTCGCTCGAGTTCCGTCTCGTCATGAACTTCAACCAGGGCGGTTAGTCCTGCTGCATCGGCCAGACTGTGGAAGTGCGACAACTGCTCATCCGAAAGAATGGAAACAATGAGCAAGATCGCATCGGCTCCCCATTCAATGGCCTCGAGAATTTGCCGCTCATCGATAATGAAGTCCTTGCGAAGCAGCGGCAGTTGGACAGCAGCTCGGATGGCCTTGAGATACTCGAGCGATCCTTGGAAGAACTGCTCGTCGGTGAGGACCGACAGGCAGCTTGCTCCAGCCGCCTCATATTCTTTAGCGATTCGAACCGGATCAAAATTCGGGCAAATGACTCCCAGGCTCGGCGAGGCCTTTTTAACCTCTGCGATCAAAGCAATGTCTCCCTGACGTGGAGTGGCCAGAGCCGCCGTGAAGTCCCGGATCCCCGAGCCACGTTGCTGGATGGCCTGTCGAAGCTGAGAGGCAGCCACCGGTCCCGGAGCCAGCAAGGCAACCTCTACACGCTTCTGCGCGACAATGGTGTCGAGAATACTCATCGATTTAGAAAAGGTATCGGGGTTGGGGTGCTTGAATCACGCCCGAAGATCATCGGAGTCGTGCGTGCGATGGATTGAGCTCTGGGACGGCTTAGGGACTTGGGATCACGGGCCTTGGAGCGCACGCAGCGTCCAATCGGCTCGGTCTGCCGGATTGGCCCAATGGCGCATGTCCTGAATACGGCGGCGATCAAGGTTTTCAACATGTCCGTCCACCATCCCAGTCACCGATTTTAAGTTGTAGCGCGGGTGCACGTAGCCCCAGGCCTCGGGACCGTCGTCCGAATTCCAATCGACGGCCCAGCGACGCGCATTCAGGTAGGGCGGTTTCACGACGTAATAGCCAGGCACGATCCGGCCTTCGAAGGGACCGCGGGCTGAGGTGAAAACCAAGAGCTCTGAGGGCCGGGCTACCTCGGCGGTCTTGAGAACACAAAATCGCCCGAACCGATCAAAGGCTCGTTCTGTGGGTGGCAGTTCGACGTCATCACCGCCGACGAAGACAGAATTAATGCCCTGAGAGGGAAACACCGAAGCGGCGTAGACTCCGAGGTCCGGGTCCTCCATGCGGCGAAATGTTTCTAACGTGCGCCTGTTTTCATTCAGGTACATGACGTCAAAACTTTTCCCCAGATAGGGGGCGATCCGCCACGGGTATCGAGCGTTGATGGGATGATTGACCGGGTGTCCCTGAAAGTCGTTGGCGTTTAGCCCATAGCGGTAGCCGGGAAGGACTGAGTCGGAGTTGTCTTCGGCGTAGAGTCTCCAAGCAATGAGCAACTGACGCGACCCGGACATTTCATTGACCTGTGAAGCGCGATAGCGGGCCTTGCCCAGCGCCGGCAGCAGCATGGCCGCCAAGAGGGCAATAATGCCGATGACCACCAGCAGTTCGATGAGGGTGAAGGCGTGGAACCTTTTTCCCTGAGGAACAGAGGCGGACCGTAAGTAGGATGGCGGGACGATGCACATCGACTGCGGAGTAAGACACTAACCTCGAAATCCGCGGTGTCCAAGACCACAGGTGGCAGACGGCGGAGTT
>JBDKKQ010000443.1:0-2695 GCA_039796015.1 Verrucomicrobiota bacterium | reverse complement strand
ACCCTGGCCGGTCGCCGCGTGATCTTATCCAACAACGCCACAAGCCTGACGGCCCACGATCCCGCCACTGGCCGCCTCCTCTTCAATCATGTTTGGGGCGCCTCGAAATGGCCCAAGGCTTCGCAACCGGTGGTGCTGACCGGAGACCGGGTCTTCGTGTCGGCCGGCTACGGGGTGGGTTGCCAAATCATCCAAGTGACCACCGGCGAGGCCGGCTCCAACGGTGAGACCGCAACCCTGCGCGCCGAGACGGCGTGGAAAGGCATCACCATGAAGACCCAGTTCAACAGCCCGGGATTGCGCAACGGCTACTTGTACGGGCTCGATGACGGACTGCTGGCCTGCGTCGATGCGACGACAGGGCGCCGCATTTGGAAGGACGGCCGATTCGGTTCGGGCCAGACCTTGATCGTCGGCGATGGGATTGTGGTGCAAAACGAGAACGGCACCGTGCACCTCTGTGCCGCCAGCCCGGATGGGTTCCGTGAATTCGGAAGCATTGCGGCCTTGTCGTCCAAGACCTGGAACCAACCTGCGGTGGCCGGCCGCTACCTGCTGGTGCGCAACGACCGCGAAGCCGTGTGCTGGGAACTCCCCGCCGCTGGGCGGTGATCCGAAGTACCAGAAATTGACGCGTTTTGTCGCACACCGCTTTCTGCCGGCGATTGCCTCCAGACACCGTTTCCCTCCAGAGGCTCCGTCTTGCCCCGGGCTTGAAGATCCCCTGCTCCACGTCAATCCTGAGGTAGCGCCCGTGAACCCCAAGAATCCCGAGATTTCCCAGCCGGTCCTCTTCGAAATGGCTTCCCCCACCGAGCTCGTCCAACACGACGCCGGAGGCAAGGCGCGCCCGGCGTGGCCGAAGGATTCCACCATCAGCGCCGTGTTCTCAGACTGCCAACGGTATCGCTACCAGCTTCGCGAAATCTGGGATCCGGCTCGCCCACTCGTGCTCTGGTTGCTCATGAATCCCAGCGTGGCCTGCCTGAAGCACGCCGATCCTACCCTGCGAAAAACGGGCAATTTCTCGCGGATCTGGGGCTACGGCGGACAGTTAGTCGGGAACGTCCACGCCTACCGTTCCACCAACAAAAACCGCCTGCTGGAGGTCGAGGATCCGGTGGGGCCAGACAATGACCGCTTAATTCTAGAAATGGCGGACCAGGCTCAAACGGTGGTTCTGGCCTACGGACAACCCCCGAAGCAACTCCGCGCGCGCGGTGCTCAAGTGGTCGACCTCCTGCGCCACCATCCACAGTTGTGTCATTTGCGATTGGCCCAAGATGGAACCCCCGTTCACCCGCTCTACCTGCCCTTCAACCTGCGCCCCCAACCCCATGCCGCCACGGGCTTCGCCACCCCGGATTAAGCCACTAAGTCCCTGTTCACTTTGCCGCAACGGCTCGGGAACAACGGATGCAACTCAGCGCGACCGATCCCATCGAATCGTTCCGCCTTAGACCAGACCTCGAATGGGTTCACCGCGACTGATCGCCTCGATCACCCGCTGAGAGACACCGGGAAGCAACCGGGCCTGACCCACGTCCATGAGCGAGTGCATCACAGTGGCGATGAGATCCTTCATGGTGACCGTCTGGCTCGCAGGCTCCCCGCCATCGCGCGACGACTGCCCGATCACCTGCCCCATCTTCAGCCCACCGCCATAGAGAAGCAGCGGAGCCAAATTACCCCAATGATCGCGACCGCCGTCCTTGTTAATCGTCGGCGTCCGCCCCATCTCGCCGCAGCAGACCAGCAGGATCTTGTCCGAAAGCCCACGCGCCTCGACGTCCTCGATGAAGGCTGAGACGGCATGGTCGAAGGGAGTCCCCACGTAGTCCATGCCCACTGTCATGGGGGCATTGTTCACGTCGGCGTGCATGTCCCAGATGAAACTGGTGGTGACCGTGACGAAGCCCGCCCCGCGCTCGCACAGGCGACGAGCCAAGAGCAGTTGACGACCGAGGGTCTGGGCGTTGGTGGCGTAGTGCTCGATGTTCTTCCACCGCGGATCGATGCGCCCGCGCGGCAACAGGGGCGCTGTGTCGTAACGTTCAATCAACCGGGGATCTTCGCGAGAGAGGTCGAAAGCGTCGAAGACGCCGCGGTGCAGTAGATCGAAGGCCTTCTGCTGGAACCCACCAAACTCCTGAACGGAGGCCTGGTCGTCCATCCAACGCCGCCACTGATCCACCGAATTCAACAAGCCCTGACGATCGTGGAATCGTCCCTCCGGCAAATTGATCCGCAGGTTCTGCTGCAAATCCAGACCCGATCCCGGGACGAATGGAGCCACGGAGCGGCTCAGTTCACCCGTCCCCTCGAAATTCCCGAACTCCTTAACGACATCTTGGGCCTTCGCCTCCACCGATCGTGGAAACAGCGCGATGTTCGTCGGCATGGCCGAATTGGGCCGGCTGGAACCGGCGATACTGGAATAGAGCGAACCCATATTGGCCTGAAGGGTATCGACCCCGAGGATGGGCTTGATGTCGTGATTACCGTCTCCGGTGGCGAACGAACGGACGACGCTGAACTTGTGAGCCAGCTTGGCCAACCGCTGGAAGGTGCTGCCGAAGGTGATGCCTGGCAGCGTGGTGGGGATCTCACCCGTGGCGCTGCGCACATGCGACGGCGCATCCATCTTCGGATCGAAGGTCTCGAACTGCGAAGGCCCTCCGTGCATGAAGAGGAA
>JBDKKQ010000442.1:0-4447 GCA_039796015.1 Verrucomicrobiota bacterium | reverse complement strand
CTCCTGCAGGTGATTTTCACCCGTAGGCCACGGCCTTAAACCGGCCCAACGCAAGTGCGTGGGGTGGCCACAATCGTACCCAACAGAATAATCCGGCCCTTCCGCCGGATGGGAACCTCAGCCGCATCCGTGCGAGCGTCGTCGCCCAATACCAGGAAGTAGTGTCAAATACATGAGCACCATCGGAATCAAAGAACTCCTCGAAGCAGGCGTTCATTTCGGCCATCAGACCCGTCGCTGGAACCCCAAGATGAAGCGATTCATCTTCGAGGCCCGCAACGGCATCCACGTCATCGATCTGTCTAAGACGGTCGTTCAGATGGAAGAAGCCTGCAAGTTCCTCGCCGCAACCGCGGCCAAGGGCGGCAACATTCTCTTCGTTGGCACCAAGAAGCAGGCTCAGGAAGCCGTCAAGGAATCGGCCAAGGCCTGCGGCCAGCCTTTCGTCACTGAGCGCTGGCTCGGCGGCACCCTGACCAACCTCAAGACCGTCAAACGCTCCATGAAGCGCATGAAGGAAATTGAGCGCATGGAGGCCGACGGCTCGATCAGCCAATACGTCAAGCAGGAGCAGTCCATGATCCGCCGCGAGCATCAGCGGCTCTTCAAGAACCTCGACGGTCTCCGCACCATCGACGCCGCCCCCGACGTCATGTTCGTGATCGACCTCAAGCGCGAGCACAACGCCGTCGCCGAGGCCCGCCGCCTGCGCATCCCGCTGGTGGCCATTGTCGATACCAACGCCGACCCCGACTTGGTGGACTATCCGATCGCCGGCAACGACGACGCCATCCGCTCCATCAAGATTCTCCTCCAGACCGTGACCACTGCCATTGCCCAGGGCAAGGCTGAGGCCGACGCCAAGAAGAGCCGACGCATCAACCGCGACGAGCCGACAACCGTTCCCGTTCCCGCTCCCGCACCGGTTGCCCCCGCGGCTGCCGCCGAGGTCGCCCCGACGGCAGCTCCGACGGTCGCTTGAAATAATTTAACACTCTCAGAAGCGCCGGAGCGGATAACGCGCCGGCGCTTTTTCTCAGAAAACATCACCCACAATCGATATTCTTCATGCCTGAAATCACCCCAGCCCTCGTCGGGCAACTCCGCGCCATGACCGGTGCCGGACTGATGAACTGCAAGAAGGCCCTGGACGAGACCCAGGGCGACCTGAACGCCGCCGTCGATCTCCTGCGCAAGCAAGGAAGCGCCGCCGCAGTGAAAAAGGCCGACCGCGTCGCCAATGAAGGCCTCATCGGACAAGCCGTCCTGAGCGGCGGCCAAGTTGGCGCTCTCATCGAGGTCAATTGCGAAACCGATTTCGTCGCCCGCAACGACTCTTTCAAAGCCTTCGTCAACGAACTCGCTTCCAAGGCTGCCACCCAACCGGGCATCGACCTCGATCCCGACCGGGTCGGTGCTGTGGCCAAGATTGGCGAAAACATTCAGATCCGCCGCGTCACCCGCCTGGAAGTCCAGGGCATCGGCGCTCTCGCCGCCTACATCCATACCGGCGGCAAAGTGGGTGTGATGGTGGAAGTCGGTGCTACTCAGGCCGCTTCGGTCAACACCGAGGAATTCAAGCAACTCCTGCGCGACGTCACGCTGCAAATCGCAGCCGCCAGTCCGGTGGCGGTCAGCCGCAACGATGTGCCCCAGGAGCTCGCGGACAAGGAACGCGAAATCGCCGCTCAGTCCGACGCCCTTAAGGACAAGCCGGCCGCTGCGATGGAAGGCATTCTCAAAGGCAAGATGAACAAGTACTTTGAGACCAACTGCCTCCTCGAGCAGGGCTTCGTGAAGAACCCAGACCTCAAGGTAGAAGCCCACCTGGGCGCCGTGAGCAAGCAACTGGGTGACACCCTGAGCATCCGCCGTTTCCTGCGCTTCCAGATCGGCGAGTAATTCGGAAATATTCAAATTACCGTCCGGGTCTCGCACCCGACACCAACAAGGCACCCCGATCGGGGTGCCTTTTTATTTCCCCTCAATTCCTCAATTCCTCAGTTCCGGACGGAGGTCCGCTCCGCCAACCAAATCACGTCCACATTGTTCGGCGAGGCCACATTCAGAGACATGTCGTAGAACTTCACCGGCTGAACCGTCCGCGGGTCCAGCCACTTTTTGATTTCTGTGTGCCCGTCGGCAAAACTAATGCCCGCCGCCCGATTGTGATAGCTGGCCGGGTAGTCGATGATGCGGGCCGCGCCCGGGCTTTCTACCATCTGGTTGGCGTAGCCACCGGCATTAATGCTGTCGGGGTGCTCATCGAGCAGCACATACATCTGCGAAGCACCCACCGTGGCGATGTCGGAGGATTTCTTGAAGATCTTGTAGCGCTGCTGGCCATCCTGGTAGCCGGAGCCCGGCGGCAACCACCCTCCGGGGCCACCCATCGCCTGACTCATGCCCATGCTGCGCACCCGTGCGTATTTCTTGCCCGACAAGGTCACCATGCTCAAGTCGGCCGGGCACTTGTAAATCGCCGCAGACTGAAGGAAGGGAGCCAACCACGAGTTGGAAGGATTGAGCAGCATTTGCTGGTTGGTGTTATCCCCGGGGAACGGCCCGGGCCAACCCATCCACCCCCCGACCCACTGAAATTTCTCATCGCGGGAATTTCCGGGCTGGGTGAGACGATCCTCATTGTCCATGGGATACATCAAGTGAGCCAACTGGATCTGCTTGAGGTTATTCATGCAGCCCGTCCCCATCGCCTTGGCCTTGGCTTTGCCCAACGCCGGCAGGAGCATGCCCGCCAAGATCGCGATGATCGCAATCACCACCAGCAACTCGATGAGGGTGAACGCTGCGGAGCGAACACGAAGAGACGATGACATTCCCCTTCGGTACGCAGTCGACCGCTCGGCGGCAAGCGAGGAATTCTGCCCCGGAAATTCTATCAAGGACCTACCATGACCCACCGGGGCCGACCGACCTACTCGAGGAAGGCCTTGTGCAAGGCGCGCATAGCCTTCTCGCCACTGGCCAAGTCGATCACGACGCTGATTTTAATTTCGCTCGTAGAAATGAGGCCGATGTTGACGTTTTCAGCCGCCAACACCGTGAACATCCGCGCCGCCACGCCGCTGTGGCTGCGCATGCCCACGCCGACGATAGAAACCTTGCCAATGCTCTCATCGGTGGACACCTCCCGGAAGCCCAACTCCGTCCGGAGACTCTCCAGAACCTTGCTCGCCTTGTTGAGGTCGGGCTTGTCCACAGTGAAGGTCAGGTCGGTGGCCGGATTACCCCCCGCATGACTCGCATTCTGGACGATCATGTCCACGTTAATGGTGGCCTCGGACAAGGCGTTGAAAATGCGGGCGGCTCGGCCGGGCTGGTCGGGCAAGCTCCACACGGTGACCTTGGCCTGGTTCTTGTCGAGCGAGACGCCGCGGACGACGACGTCCTCCATGCTGGAGGTTTCTTCTTTCACGATGGTACCGGGATTGTCGTTGAGACTGGAACGGACTTCGAAGACGACGTTGAACTTCTTGGCGAACTCGACTGAGCGCAGCTGCATCACCTTGGATCCAGCGCCCGCCATCTCGAGCATCTCGTCGTAGGAGATCTCAGAAATCTTTCGGGCCGCTGGGACGAGACGCGGATCGGCCGTGTAGACGCCATCGACATCTGTGTAAATCTGGCAGAGGTCGGCCTTCAGCGCAGCGGCCAAGGCGATGGCCGACAAATCAGAACCACCACGACCCAGAGTGGTGATGTCGCCGTCGCGGGTGCGACCCTGGAAACCGGCCACGATCACCACATTGCCTTCGTCGAGAGCCTTATGCACCTCGTCGGGCGTGATGTTCTGGATACGGGCTTTGGTATGAGTGCCGTCGGTCACGATGCCCGCCTGAGCTCCAGTGAACGAAACAGCCTTCTGTCCCTGGGCCTGGAGGGCGATGGCCACCAGCGCGATGGTCTGCTGCTCGCCCGTGGCCAGTAGCATGTCCATCTCACGCTCGTCGGGCAGCGGTGTGATCTCCTTAGCCAAACCGATAAGCTTGTCAGTGACCCCGCTCATGGCGGAAACCACGACAACCACCTGGTCGCCCTTCACCCGATATTGGGCGACGCGTCGAGCGACATTCTGGATACGCTCCGTATTGCCGACGGAAGTTCCGCCGAATTTTTGCACAATCAGGGCCATGGCCGGATCAAAGAACGTTGTTTCTGGCGAAAACCGAGCGCACACACAAAGAAAAAAACAACCGAATGAGCAAACCCCGTAACGAGGCCGTCCTCGAGGCCTGTCCTCAGGCATGGGGGAGTCGCGCAGCGGAATGACCCCGAGGTCTCGTCAGAGCGGTCGGGAGTGATTCGGGGATTCTCCTTCGCGGAGCTCCAGTTCTGGACAAGGCCATCGCTGCATGAAGGCCAACTGGGCGTCACGGTCGGGGATTCCCTCGCGCCAAGACTCCAGAAGAAACCGAACCGGGAACGA
>JBDKKQ010000441.1:0-6378 GCA_039796015.1 Verrucomicrobiota bacterium | reverse complement strand
TGACTCCGAGCGACGTGGACTGGACGAACGTCTTTCAGCGGGAAGGCGTGCGACTGCTGCACAGCGGCGGTATTTTTGCCGTCCTGTCCGAATCCACCCGTGCCACCTTGCAAACCGCCGTCGCCGCAGCTCGTTCAGCGGGAACGCTAGTGAGCTACGACCTCAATTTTCGGGCCTCTCTGGCCACGCCGGAGCGCGCGGCAGAAATTAACCGGGAGTTCGTGGAGCAAAGCGATGTATTGATCGGTAGTCCGGAAGGGTTCCGAGCCTTGCTCCACTCGGCTGCTCCGGACCCGCGATCGGGCACGGCCGAACTAGTGGCTGCCGTGAGTCAGGCCTTCCCGAAGCTAAAACTCATCGCCGGCACCGAGCGCACCGTTCATCAAGGGCACCGGCACGACCTGAGCGGATTCGTCGGCATCGGCCAGCGGTTTGGCCAGGGTCGGGAGTACCGGGATCTGGAAATCGTAGACCGGGTCGGCACCGGCGACGTCTTCTCCGCCGGCCTCTTGCACGGACTCCTGTCGGGCCTACCGCTCGGCCGCACCCTAGACTTTGCCTTGGCTTATGCCGCACTGGTCCACACCACCCGAGGAGACACCTCGCAGTTCCGTGCGGAGGAGATCCAGGCCGTCGCCGACGGTGCCTCGGCCTCGATGCGGCGGTGAACCGGAGGAGCGGCCGTTCGGGTCAGGCACAACATCCTGGAAGAGGCCGACAGATCCAGGGTCAGGCGGGGCTACACCAACGCCGCTCCGCGCTCAGTCAACCACTGCACCGCCTCGTCCAGCTCGTTCAAGGATCCCATCGGGATCTCCTTGAGCCGGTCGTGGATCCCGGAGCGATCGAACACCGCCAAACAAGGCTCATCGCTGAAACGGCTCAGGTATTGGATCGCCTCAAAACCCGAAGGGTGTCTTTGAATGGCCAAAGACCATGACTGGGGCACCTGAAGATCTGCGTCGTAAACGGCCGACACATCCACCCTCATCGCCTCCCGCGTCCTCCCATCACCCATGAAGCACACTCGCAATTGGGGGACTTCAATCCTGCTCAGGCTGCAGCCGTCCCACTTCACCTTGGAAATCACCTGCCTCCGCCTAAAAACGTCGTCTCCGAAATACTCCCAAAGGCACGTCGAGAGAGACACTCCCACATACAGCAGGGGAAAGAGGGATTCCGGATGCGAAAAACGATGGTGGGGCCGGATCCCGAAGTCGATCGCCGGCCGTTCTGATCGGTGAACCCGAAACCAATACCGCTTCGGCTGACGCGACATCGGGATGCTGAGGCTGTTGAAATCCGAGCGCGGCAGGTAGGTGTCCCGACGCCCTGAAGACGGATCACTCGACATAGGCCTGAGCGCTCAGCCGCACCTGATCGAGCTTCTTCTCGCGCAACAGGTCCAACGGCCGCTTTCCACCCAGCGCCGGCTTCTCCTGAAGGAAGAACAGCATCTTCGCCCACGTATCGAGACGTTCGTCCTGATTAAGAATGCCCAATGCCTCCTCGAAGCCGGGCAGCACATGCCCATGGGAATCAAACTGCCACCGTGGAAACCGGGCCGCTTTCAGCCGCTCTTCCCGCCACGCCAACAACGTACCGGCCTTCAAGCGCTTCATCACCGCCTGCTTGGAGATATCCAAAAGGCCGGATACGGCCTCCGACGACAGACTTCCGCCCTCCTCATCCATCAGCTCCTGCCGGGCCAAAACTCCCCGAGCCATGGCCAGATCGAGCTTTTCCCGACGGGTGGAACCCCCGCCAAAGGACTGGCTAAACGCCACCCCCGCCAGTCGGGCCAAGGAGCCGGCCGAGCGCTTCGCATGCTTTCGCAGCACGCTGTTGAACTCCTTCACCACCGCCTGGTCGTCTTTCGACAACTCCAAGCTCCCCGCGTGCTTTAAAGCGACCGTGGTCATGGTACAAGACATCGCATCGGTTTACAAAGTCGTCAACCTTGTAAACCATCCGCAGAAGTCAGACGGAAGCCCTGAAATCTGGGATCGGACCGGTCGCCTCGAGAAAATCCCGCGCGCCCAAGGCGGCGAATCCCGTCGCCTCAATGAGCCTGGGCAAAGCCATCGGATTTATTCAGCCCGGTTCGTGGTCTGGCGGCAACGTTCCGAAATACTAGGAAAACTGCCGGTTTGAAATTCTCAGCGTTGCCGGATCATCGGATGCGTCTCCTTCCAAAATGAACGCCGGCGGTTAATCCGTCTGCCTATGGAGATCCAATATGTCCGGGACCCAGCAGAGTTGATCAGCATTCGTTTGGGCAACCGACAAGCTGAGGCCCAATCGAGGATCCGTTGAGTTTCTGGGCTCAGTGGTTTTAAAACCGGTACTGACACCCCTTCCAAAGAAACGACTCATCAAGTTCCGTGCGACCGAGATACAAGCCCTCGCCGACGGCGCCTCGGCCTCGATGCGGCGGTGAGTCGGGGGCCTGTAGGCCAGAGCCGCGTCGACGCACCCGTGGATCTCGGTGGACCACGAATCTGCTCCCCCTGCGGAGCCTCAGACCCCATGCTCGGGACGTGGAATCTTCTGCTCCGGCTCCGTCCGATCCGTCCGACATCTGGTCCGTCTTCGTCCTCCGCAATCCGGCGGGGCGCTGCTTCGTGGGTCATACCGAGCACCTGGATCAATTCGCCCTGACGGCCGACACCGAGGTGGCCAAGTGGACCGGCCAACCGGGCCCGTGGCCCGTGGTGTGGCGGCACGACAAGCTTTCGCGCAAGGCTGCTCTGAAATTTGAAGTGAGTCTGAAGCGCGACAAAAACACCCCCCGCTTTTACACGCGCACCGGATTGACCCCGCCCGATATCGAGTCACCCGGAACCCCTCCTCCCGAAAACAAGGGCTAAGCGCACGCGCTGCTGACAGGGTTGGAACGCCCCAGGGGCTACGCGGGATGCACCGCAAGAAGCTTTAGGCCGACGACGGCTGGTTGGGATGGGCCTGGGCTCGGGGCGAAGGTTGAGATGCGGGAGCTGGCCGGTCACCGTCGACCAACGACCCGAGCCGACAGGGGTCACCGTGACGTGGCCGCTGGTTCAGCAGTAGGAGTATGTCCGGGCGGTCTGTATCGCTGCGGCGCTTTCGGAGAAATCGCCCTACCTCGGAAGTGCTCGGGTGAGGTGGGGTTTGTGGCGGGACCCAAGGATGTAGCCCAAAGGGACTCCTAACATAGAGACCGGTGCCCTCACTGGGCGTCCGCACACACCGGGTCGGGTGACCCGGCCTGCAGGGTGACTCGCTAGCTAGGCGGTGCGCTGTAGGCACGGTGCCCTCACCGGGCGTCCGCACACTCGCCGGGTCGGGTGACCCGGCCTACAGGGTGACTCGTGGACTGGGCTGTGCCTTCTTGAAATGCCGGGCCGTAGGGAAAATGCGGGGGACGCCGGGTCGGGTGACCCGGCCTACAGGGTAACTCGCTAGCTAGGCAGTGCGCTGTAGGCACGGTAACCTCATCGGGCGTCCGCACTCCTGACAATTGAAAATGAAAAAAGCGGCCGCTAGACCTGTCTGGGTCCAGCAGCCGCTTGAAGGGGTCGACGGCGAATCGTCCGGGAATTAGTACCGGTAGTGCTCCGGCTTGTAAGGACCATCGAGAGACACACCCAGGTAACCGGCCTGATCCTTGGTGAGCACAGTGAGCTTCACGCCGATCTTCTCGAGGTGCAAACGGGCCACCTCTTCGTCGAGCTTCTTGGGCAAGCGGTACACGGTCTTCTCGTACTTGTCCTTGTTCTGCCAGAGGTCGATCTGGGCCAGCGTCTGGTTGGTAAACGAGGTAGACATCACGAACGACGGATGGCCGGTCGCACACCCGAGGTTGACCAAACGGCCTTCGGCCAGTAGGTAGATGCTCTTGTCTCCGGGCAAGTGATAGCGGTCGTACTGGGGCTTGATGTTCTCGATGCGAACACCCTTGGCCACCTTGAGCTTGTCGACCTGGATCTCGTTGTCGAAGTGACCGATGTTACACACGATCGCTTGGTCCTTCATCTTGAGGACGTGGTCCACGGTGATGATGTCGCAGTTGCCCGTGGTGGTGACGTAAATGTCGCCAACGCCGAGGGTGCTCTCGAGGGTGTTTACCTCGAAGCCTTCCATCGCGGCCTGCAAGGCGTTGATGGGGTCGATCTCGGTGACCACGACACGGGCGCCGTAAGCGCGCAGGCTGTGGGCCGAGCCCTTGCCGACGTCACCGTAGCCGCAAACCACGGCCACCTTGCCAGCGATCATGACATCGGTGGCGCGCTTCAGACCGTCGGCCAGCGACTCGCGGCAACCATAGAGGTTGTCGAACTTCGACTTAGTGACCGAGTCGTTCACGTTGATGGCCGGAACCAGCAACTTGCCCTGCTCAGCGAACTTGTAGAGGCGATGCACGCCGGTGGTGGTCTCCTCGGAGACGCCGCGCCAAGCCTTAACGATCTTGGTCCAAATGCCGGGCTTCTCCTTGGCCACGCGCTTGAGGAGGTCCTTGATCACCTGCTCCTCGTGCGAACCGCTCTTGGTGTTAACCCACTTGTCACCCTGCTCGAGCTCATAGCCCTTGTGGATGAGCAGGGTCACGTCGCCACCGTCGTCGACGACCAACTCAGGACCTTGGTCACCGGGGTGGATAACGGCCTTGAGGGTCAGCTCCCAGTACTCTTCGAGCGTTTCGCCCTTCCAAGCGAACACCGGAGTGCCCGTCGCGGCGATGGCCGAGGCGGCGTGATCTTGGGTTGAGAAGATGTTGCACGAGGCCCAACGCACCTTGGCGCCGAGGTCCACCAGCGTCTCGATGAGGACCGCCGTCTGGATGGTCATGTGCAGCGAACCGGTGATGCGCACACCCTTGAGGGGCTTCTGCTTGGCGTATTTTTTACGCACGGACATCAGACCGGGCATCTCGTGCTCGGCGACTTTGATTTCTTTACGGCCCCATTCAGCGAGGGCGAGGTCGCGGACGATGTAGTCCTTGCCGGACGGGGTGTTCGCGGCGTAGGTGCCGAGGTTGGGTAGCGCGGCTGCAACGTCAGCGAGAGCGGTTGCGGCGACAGATTTCTTAGCTTTGGCCATGAGAGGATTCTTGGAAGAGGTGTCTTGGACGGAGGCGAAGTTACTTCACAGCCTTCTGCAGCGCCTTGACCTTGTCGACGGCCTCCCAGGTGAGGTCCTTGTCGTCTTTGCCAAAGTGACCGTAGTTGGTGGTCTTGGAGTAGATCGGGCGGAGCAGCTTGAGCTGGCTGACGATGTCGGCCGGCTTAAAGCTGAACACCTCTTCGACGGCGCTCGTGATCGCGGCGTCGTTGAGACCTTCCTTGGCGGTGCCGAAGGTGTTCACGTACACGCTGACGGGGTCAGGATAGCCGATGGCGTAGGCGAACTGGATTTCAGCGCGATCGGCCAGGCCGGCCGCCACGATGTTCTTGGCCACATAACGGCCCATGTAGGCAGCCGAACGATCGACCTTGGAAGGATCCTTACCAGAGAAGGCGCCGCCGCCGTGGCGACCGAACCCACCGTAGCTGTCCACGATGATCTTGCGGCCGGTCAGACCGGTATCGCCTTGGGGCCCACCCACCACGAAACGGCCGGTGGGGTTAATGAGGAAGAGAGTGTTCTTAGTCAGGAGGTTCTTCGGCAGCACCTTCTTGATGATCTCTTCGATGCAGAACTCTTCGATGGTCGCATGATCGACATCGGCGGAGTGCTGGGTCGAGATCACCACGTTGGAAATGGCCACCGGGCGGTCATTTTCGTACACCACCGAAACCTGCGACTTGGCGTCGGGGCGCAACCACGGGGCGAGCTTCCCGGCCTTGCGAATCTGGGTGAGCTTCCGGCCCAGATGGTGGGCGAACATAATCGGCGCGGGCATGAGCTCAGGCGTCTCATTGCTCGCGTAGCCGAACATGAGGCCCTGGTCACCGGCACCCTGCTCGGACTTCTTCTTACCCTTGGCCGCCTTGGCGTCGACGCCCTGAGCGATGTCGGGCGACTGCTGGGTGACATACACATTCACCATCACCTTGTCGGCGTGGAACACGTCGTCGTCGTTCACATAGCCGATTTCGCGGATGGCCTGGCGGGTCAACTGCACGTAGTCGAGCTTGGCCTTGGTGGTGATCTCACCGCCGACCACGGCGATGTTGGACTTCACGTAGGTTTCGCAGGCGACGCGGCTGAACTTGTCCTGCGCGAGGCAGGCGTCCAAAACGGCGTCGGAGATCGTGTCGGCGACCTTGTCGGGATGACCCTCGCCGACGGACTCGGACGAGAAGATGAAGCGGTTGCTCATGAACGTTGAAGACGGTAGTTGGCTGTCAGAATTGAACGTATTAACGAATCAGGATCCGATGATGCGTGAGATTTGCC
>JBDKKQ010000440.1:0-11988 GCA_039796015.1 Verrucomicrobiota bacterium | reverse complement strand
CGGAATGCCACTGGAGTACAGGAGGCCGCACACACCCTGAAGGGCAGCGCGAATAATTTAGGAGCCCGCCGATTGGGAGCGGCCGCTGGACGCCTGGAAAACCAGGCATCCACAGGCCGATGGGACCTCATCGATGAACTCCTCCAAGCCGCCACGACGGAACTCCAGTTGCTAATCCCGGAGCTGGAGAGTCAGCGTTCTCACTGAAATTCGCGGAAGAGAAGCTCGATCGCCGACCGCACGCTCACTTCATCATCGCTTCGATCTCCTCGGCCTCGATGGGGATGTCGGCCATCAGATCTACCGGTCCATTTTCCGTGATGAGGACATCGTTCTCTAGGCGTACCGCGAGGTCTTCTTCCGGGATGTAGATGGCGGGTTCCACCGTCATCACCCAACCGACGGCGAAGGGCTGATTCATGTGCCCCAAGTCATGGACATCTAGGCCGATCGGATGCCCATTGCCGTGCATAAACCACTTTTTGACCGGCTTCTTCGAGGGATCGGTGACTTTGACTTTCAGATCCTTCGGCTTCAACAAGCCCAAACCGACACATTCCTGGGCGACAAGATCCTCCGCTTCGGCCTGCCACTGGCTCCATATCTTACCCGGGGTGAGACCGGCAATGGAGGCCCGCAACACCCGGAGCACGGCGTCATAGACCTGCCGTTGTCGCCGCGTGAACCGACCGTTGACGGGAATGGTGCGTGTCAGGTCTGAGTTGTAATTGGCGTAACTGGCCGCCACATCGAGCAACAGCACTTCGCCACTTCGACAAACCTGATCGTTGTCGAGGTAGTGGAGCACGCACGAATTCCTGCCGGAACCGATGATCGGATTGTAGGCGAAATTACCACGGCGGCGGATAAATTCATGAGCGAACTCCGCCTCCACATCACACTCGTTGACCCCCGGGGCCACGAAGCGACACACCCGTTCGAACCCTGCTTTCGTGATGGAGCAGGCGTGGCGGATGAGGTCGACCTCCAGAGGATCCTTCACCACCCGGAGCGTGTGGAGCAGCGGTGCCACTCGACGGAAATCGTGCAGCGGATATCGGGACCGCAAATCGCGGATAAAACGCACATCCCGCGACTCGACCTCCACCACGGCCCGCTTGTGCTCATTGGTGTTGAGCCAGACCGACTGGGACTCGCACATCAACCGATGGAGAATCCGGGGAAAGTCCGCCATCCAATGCACGGATCGAATGCCGGAGACCTCCATGGCCTGGGGCTTCGTCAACTTGTGCCCCTCCCAGATAGCGATGAGTTCGCTGGTCTCGCGCAAGAACAGCATCTCCCGCATGCGCTCGTCTTCGGCCGACGGGAAGAGCACCAAGATGGACTCTTCCTGTTCGATGCCGCTCAAATAGAACAAGTCGGTGTTAGGCACCATTCTGAGTGTTCCGTCGGCATTGGTAGGAAGAAGGTCATTCGCATTGAGAATGACCATGGCCCCAGGCGGGAGCAGCGCGCGAAGTCGCTTTCGGTTCTGGGAAAACAGAGCGGACGGGATCGGAGCGTGTCTCACGGGCTCCAGATTCTCCCGGCGGGCGGCCTCGTCAATCCTCGGATGTGCCCCTCCCCGAGCTCAGAGTGATCATGCACCCGTACAAATTCTCAACAGAGCGTCCGGAGGGAGTCGTTGAAGAGCTTCAGTGATCGAAGCCCCCTCGCCGGGAAAACGGTAGCCAGAATCCAATTCTGCCAAGGGCTGTAACACGAACCGACGAACCTGAGCCCTAGGGTGAGGCAAGACCAGTTGCGGCGTGTCGCGGGTTTCACCATCCCACGCGATGAGGTCCAAATCGAGGGGGCGAGATTCGTTGTGCACGACCTTCGGACGACGTCCGGCCTCGACCTCCACGGATTGTAGAAACGCCAGCAGCGACTCCGGAGTTTCTCCATCTTTAGGAACCAAGATAGCCACCGCATTGGTGAAGGTCGGTGAACCCGGTGGACAGTCTACCGGAGTGCTGGTCCAGAGCGACGAACGCTGCAGGAGCCTGCTCGAACGGTCTTCTAAACGATCCATCGCCCACCGAATGAGGGATGCCGAATCGCCGAGGTTCGACCCAAAAGCGACCACAACCTGGACCGGGATAAAATCCATGCGACAGAGCGGTATGAATGCTGGGGCGGATCGACTCAGTGCAAGCCCAGCACATCCTGCATGCTGTAAATGCCGGGAGCCTTACCGACCACCCAATCCGAGGCCCGAAGCGCTCCCTGGGCAAACGTGTCGCGACTGCTGGCCTTGTGGGTCAGTTCGACCCGCTCCCCCACCGCGGCGAAGAGGACGGTGTGGTCTCCCACCACATCGCCTCCGCGCACCGCGTGAATACCAATTTCCGAGGGCGTGCGGGCACCGACGATGCCGTGCCGACCGTGGCGCAGCGCGTCTTCCAACTGGACCTTGCGGACATCGCCCAGAATTTCCAACAAGGTGGTCGCCGTCCCGCTGGGCGCGTCCTTCTTGAGCCGGTGATGAGTCTCGATCACTTCGAGGTCGAAGGAAGTCCCGAGAATTTCGGCTGCCTTGCGAGTGAGCCAGAAGAGGGTGTTCACCCCGGTCGAGTAGTTCGAGGCCCAGACCATTGGAATCTGAGTCGCAGCCGTCCGGATGGCCGCCTTCTCCGCCTCGCTGTGACCTGTGGTGCCGATAACTAGGGCTTTTCCGTAGGCCGCACACAAGGCAGCCACCTGCGCAGTGGCGTCATGGTGCGTGAAGTCGATCACCGCATCGGCCTGTGGAAGGACCGCCGCCAAATCATCGCCGACATCCAGCCCGGCAACGACCTGCAATTGCGGATGATCCTTGGCACACGACAGCAGTGCCTGACCCATCCGCCCCTTGGAACCCGTGATGATGATGCGCGTCACGAGTCGAACCCTACTGCGATGTCTCCCGGCGAACAAGAAAGCCGATGCTCACCCTTTTCACTCAAAGCGCTCAAGACCGACGGCTCATTGCTTCCGGTGGCCAGAAACCGCGTTCTGGTGTTCTCTGGTCCGACTTCATGGCAATACCCGGAGCCCCCTTGAAACCCATCCCCCACTTTGTGCGATGGGTGGGGCGAATCCTGGGCTGGACAGGGAGCATCGGCCTCGTAGCGATCGGGGTCTCGACCGAGGATGTGACCCCTCGGGGAGCCGGTTGGTTCTTGGGTGGATTCACTCTGGCAATCGCCCTAGAAACCCACCGCTGGTTGCCCACCCAGAACACCGTCGCGGCCGCCGGCCTGATTTCACTGGTAGGAAGCATCATGGCTACCCTTCTAGGCTTTGGCTCTCCAGCAGCCTTGAAGCTCAATTTACTTATCTGGTTTAGCCACCTTCTGGCCAGCCGTGGGCTTACCCGCTACCTGCTCCGCCCCTGGCGCAGTCGCTCTGGTTATGGCGTGGGTGTTCTGATTGGGACGACCGTGTTGTCCGGAGTGTCCATAGGGCTCTCGCTGGCCATCCTGGGCCTTCCCATCTCAATGCCAGGACTCGGACTCCTGTGGGTCGGTGCTGGCATAGCTCTCCTCAGTGCCAGTGTGTGGCTTTTGGTGAAAAAGCCGATTCCCGAGGTGCCGAACCTGTTTCCCGCAGGGTTGTGGCTCATTCTGACGCTGACTCAACTCATGGCCGGAGTGGCCACCGGACACAGTATCGAGGCCGCCTGGGCGGGCACACTGGCTCTCGCCGCGACCCTGGGAATTTACAGAACCCTGCGCACCGGACGACGCCAGATTCATTGATCCTCGGAGACCGGTGCCTTCGCGCGGACCAAAAGAACCCGCGAAGCCCGCATTCCATCCAACTCGCACACCGTCAACTGATGGTTACCGAGAGCCACCGAATCGCCAACTTTGGCAAAGCCACCCAGTTGTTCGGTCATCCAACCACCGACCGTATTGACCTCCGAGGCCTCCACGGGTTCATCAACCAACTCCGACAGCTCAAAGAGAGGAAGCGCCCCGTCCAATCGCCATTGGCCATCGCCCAACACCTCGATGCGCGGTTTTTCTTGGTCGAACTCATCTTGAATCTGACCCACCAGTTCTTCGAGGACGTTCTCCAAGGTCACCATGCCGGTGGTACTGCCGTATTCATCCACCACCACCGCCAGATGAAGGCGACGGTCCAGAAAGAGTTGCAGCAACCGGTCTAATCGAGCGGTCTCTGGGACGTAGATGACCGGCTTGGAACTGGCTTGCAGATTTGAAGCCAACCCAGCCGCACTCCGGCGCAGGTAGATGTCCTTGACGTGCACCACGCCCACCAGCCGGTCGAGATCTCCCCCATCGCTCAATGGAAACCGAGAATACCGAGTCTCGTCGGCCACACGGAGGCATTCGGCGATGGGACGTCGAATGTCTAGGGCCACGATCTCCCGCCGAGGTCGCATTACTTCACGCACCCTCCGTCTTCCGAGGTCGAGGGAGTTTTGAACGATTTCACGGGCCAACACCGAACTCCCACCGGCAGCCAACGTGGAACCCAGCATCAATCGAAGCTCGTCCTCCGAATGCACCTCACCATGACCCGAGGTCTCGATACCCAATCGTTGCAACACCCAGAGCGACGTCCAGTTCAGCACCCAAATCAAGGGATAGGTCACCACGTAGAACCAGTGGAGCGGATAGGCCACCCAGAGCGACGCGGGCAGCGGGCGTTTAATGGCAATGAATTTGGGGGCCTGCTCTCCCACCACGACATGGAAAAAGGTCACCGCCATGATGCCCACCGAGGCCGAAAGCAGGTGCCGCAATTGGGCCGACTCAATTTGAAACCAGCCAAACACCGGTTCTAAAAGTGCAGCAAAGACGGGCTCGGCCACCCATCCCAGAGCGAGGCTCGCCAAGGTAATACCCAACTGGCAGGCGCTCAGGTACCCATCGAGATGACCTAAAATATGGCGAACCATCCCGGCCCGTCGGTGGCGTCGCTGGACATACCCTTCCAACTGGGTATCCCGGACCTTCACCAGAGCGAATTCGGCCGCGACGAAAAACCCATTGAACGCCACCAGCGACAAGGCCAGCGATAGCTTGCCCACCACTTCGAGGACCGAAGAGGAGTCACTCATGATTGCACCTCTAGAAATAAAGCCCCGAGAACATCCGACAGCGTCACGATCCCCACCTCGACACCACCGGGTCCGCGGACGATTGCCAGATGCTCACCCGACCGCTGAAAGGCTCGAAGAGCTTCTTCGATGCGCAGTGAATCCTCTAAGAAAAGCGCTGGCCGCAACCAATCTCGCGCCGTCGTGCGTTGGCCGTCTGGTTCCGAATACAGCACGTCCTTAAGGCTCACGATTCCCTCGATCCGACGGCCTGCCCCTCGGCTACTCCATACAGGCATGCGAGTCCGCCCTTCCCGACGACACAAGTCCCGGATCTCTTCTAAGGTGGCCGAGGCTGTGATGGTCTGGACGGAATCCAACGGTTTGGCCACCCGGGAGAGCGTGAGATTCTGGGCATCAATCACGCGGTTGATGAGCGAGCGCTCGGTCTTGGACAGCTCACCCGTGCTCGATTGGATCAAGGCCTTGAGTTCATCCCTATTTGCAAAGAGACGGCTGCTAAGAGCACGGTCACCGGTCACCCAAAGGAGCCCTTGCGCAAATCGCCCCACCAGGAACACCGCGGGCGACAGCATCCAGTGGATGGCCGCAAAGACCGGCAGCAGCAATAGGCAGAGCCTATTGGGCATGCGTTGAAACAGACGCTTAGGCAACAATTCGCAAACCAAGTAAATAGCCAGTCCGGTTGCCAGCAGCATCGGCCACAACGTCCATTCGCGACCCTTGGCCCATCCCTGAAGGTCCTGCCAAATGAGTGCCACTGCTGAAAAATTAGCCACCGTGTTGCCCACGAGAATGGTCCACAAAAAGTCCTCCGGTCGATCCATGTAGGCAAGCAGGCGACGAGCATTGCCGCTACCAGCTCGAGCCCGCTGCCGCACACGGAGTCGACTCAGGGCAAAGACCCCGGACTCCATGCCCGAGAGAAAAAAGGACACCAGCAGCCAGCCGGCCACCGAAGTCCAGTGCA
The DNA here is from genome assembly GCA_039796015.1 of Verrucomicrobiota bacterium. Classification (GTDB taxonomy): domain Bacteria; phylum Verrucomicrobiota; class Verrucomicrobiia; order Limisphaerales; family UBA9464; genus SXXZ01. The sequence goes on along the minus strand of JBDKKQ010000440.1, from coordinate 5,941 downwards.
TCAGCTCGTGGTTCACAGCGCAGCCTCCGTCTCCACGAGCAGTTCCCGGATGCGTCGCTCGTCGGCCTGCTTGACGGTAATCCGCAGCCCCTGATACCGGAACACCTCGCCCGGAGTCGGCACAACATCCGCCAACCACAGCACCAGCCCGGCCATGGTTTCCACCTCATCGAGGGAATTTAGCGCCGGATATTCGCGCCGAAAATCATCCAGGCGCATGGCCCCATTGACCCGCCAACGGCCGGGCGCGAGGCATTCGAAGACAAACCCTTGCGCCTCCCCTTCCCGACGAATGGGACCAACAACCGACACCAGAATATCCTGCAAAGTCAGCAAACCGGCGATGCTGCCATACTCATCGAGCACGATCGCCACACCCCGGCGCTGCCGTTGCATGGATTCGAAGAGCTTCAGCAGATTCATGCTCTCGGGCACGAACGACGGAAACTCCATAGCCATGAAAAGGTCGGTGTCCGAATCGAGCAACAAGGTCCGAGTGTTCAGCACACCCACCACATCGTCGGGCGATTCATCGTACAGAGGAATCCAGTGGTGACCTGATTTCCGGGCCTCCGCCACCATTTGGTCCATGGGCAGGTCATCCCGCAGCAGCACCATCCGAGCCCGCGGCTGCATCACATCTCCAGCGGTGCGTTGATCGAGCGAGAGCACCTGCAGCAGAATCTCTTTTTCTCCAGCGCCCAGCGTTCCTTGCTGATGGGCCAACTCAATCAGATCGGCATATTCGTCGTCGGAAACCCCCGTCTGAATCTTGGCAGACTTGGGCACCAAGCGCTCCACGACTCCATCGACCCAGGCTTGCGCAATCTGTCGCACCGGCCGAGTGAGACTAACAAAGAGCCACAGCGGTTCAGCGACTCTCAAGGCCCAGACCTCTGGGCTCCGAACGCCCAGTGCTTTGGGAGTCACCTCGCACGTCAGCAACAGCAGGAGCAGGCCCAATGCGGCCCACCAGACCCCGGGAATTCCTGGATCGAGCGCCAACCCACTCCCCACGGTCAAGGCCACCAAGAGCGAGTTGGACAGGGTATTGCCCAGAGCGATGGCTGCGAGGACATCGGCTGGGTGCGCCAGAAGGTTGCCGACCCGTTCGCTGCCCCTGCGACCGGATTCGAGCAGACGACGCGCCCGCCACGACCCCAGTGAAAACAGGGCCGATTCGGCGAGTGCAAAGAAGAAACTCGCTGCAACCAGCGTCAGGAGGACGAGCATCGGTGTTGTGGACTGTGGAACCAACGGCCTCCATCGACTCCAAAAGTCGCCCTGGATTCAATCCCGGAAACACTATGGCCGGGTGAACTCTAATGGGAAAGACCGAAGACTGGGCAGTGGGCACCTTCCCATTCTCGACCAAAACCCCTATCTTTGCCCCATGCGAACCGTCGTTTATCCCGGGAGCTTTGATCCGATCACCAACGGCCACCTCGACGTGGTCCAGCGTGCGGCCAAAATGTTTGACCAAGTGATTCTCGCCGTGGCGAATAACGAAACCAAACACCCGCTCTTCAGCCTCGAAGAACGCAAGCGGATGGCGCTCTCGGCCGTCTCGAACCTGAGCAACGTCGTCGTCGAAACCTTGGAAGGACTTCTGGTGGACTACGTGGTTCGCCACAAAGCCTGTGCAGTCGTTCGCGGTCTGCGGGCCGTGAGCGACTTTGAATTCGAATTCCAGTTGGCCCTCATGAACCGAAAACTGAATGAGAATGTGGAGACCGTTTTCCTGATGCCCAAGGATTCCTACTCCTTCCTGAGTTCGCGCCTAGTTAAAGAAGTAGCCCGCCTCAAGGGCGACGTCTCGCCCTTCGTGTCCACCGAAGTCGTGCAGGCACTCCGACTGAAGCTCAACACCTCCAACGACTGAAGTGACGGCCCGCCCGGATCCCGACCGCTTCGCCTCCAGATGCTTGAAGATGGGACCCAAGATCGGCCACGACCGCCTGTTAGGCTCTTCCCAGGCACCTGTCAGGCAACCTGCTAGGCACCTGCCAGGCACATCCTAGGCACCTGCCAGGCACATCCTAGGCACATCCTAGGCTCCTGCTGGACACCTGCTAGGCAACCTACTACGCACCTCCTATGCACCTGCCAGGATCCTGCTAGAATCCTCCTAGATCGCACCGAAGTCGGACGCTCGGGTTGGAGACTGGAGCCGGTGATCGCGAATCTCAAAAGGGCGGCCTGTTGGATTAATTTTTTACGCGAAAATTTCCCGGAGCATCGCGTCGCTATTGCATCCCCAGAGCGGTATGGGCACTGTTTGAACTGTCAGTCCAACCCGTGCACCGGTAGCTCAATTGGATAGAGCTTCTGACTTCGGATCAGAAGGTTGCAGGTTCAAGTCCTGCCCGGTGCACCACGGTTTTTGTTGGGGTTTTGCGACAATCTCGACGGCCAGTACCACGGGGACGGACCGCTCGGAGATCGGTCCCTACCTCGGAGGTCCTCGGGATACATCCAGGGGTCCTACCACAAACTCAGCCTCACCCGGGAACCTCCGAGGTAGGGCGATTTCTCCGAAAGCGCCACTCCGCCGAACATGACAGAGAAGCGGCATTCTCCATGGCAGGCACTCTCGACGGGCAGGCGATCTTCATGGCCAGCACCACGGGGACGGACCGCTCGGAGATCGGTCCCTACCTCGGATACTTGTTGGCAGCCATTGGAAACGCTTTTCGTCTGCAACCGCCAATGGTCCATCCGCTGTAAGATACTGGTAATTCTCTTGAGGTCGGCCGCCATCGCCACGTTGCGGTGATCCCAACTCTTGAACTGTGCCAACTCCTCCAGTCACCGCGTAATCCGATCCGACTCCAAACAATTTAGAATCTGTGCCTAGGCCCATAATCCTTGGGCTCATTAGGCCATGAACCGTCGCTTAGGGCTTCGTCTCGCGGACCATCGTCTCTGAACGAATAACTTTCCCCTCCGAGTCGAGGACCAACTCCACGGCCTGATTGGGGGCCTTGGCAACCACTCGATAGACCGTCCGACCGTCCTCAAATACTTCGGCAACTCGCCGGATGGGAATCTCACCGACAGCCTGCTGCACCGTCCGTTGCATGCCGTCGGACAACCCTCCGAGTTCCATGTCGATTCTACGCATCACCACCTGCCCCTTCTCGTCCAAGGCCAACTCCATTCCCCGACCCTCCTGCGTTTTGGATTCCAATGAGTAGAAGACCTTGCCGTCGGATTGCTTGATGTGAGCCCCCTCGATCGCCACATCTCCGAGTTGCTGGGCGATCCCTGCCAAGACCAACTCAGGTATCCCGGATCGATCCACCCAACCATTCCGGATATAGGAAGGGATGGATCCGGCTTTACCATTTTCGGTTCGGGCACCGGTCGCGCGTGAAGCGGCTTGTGCTGCACCCTCGACCGCCCGGAACCGCTCTTCGATCAGCCGCCGTAAGGAGGCGATCTCGCTGCGGATCGCGGTCAGTTCCGATGCAGTTTGGGCTCCGAGATTTTCACCGCCGAGAGGCGCCGTCGGCACCGGCGCCTCCACGGTCGGTTCCGACTGCAATTCTGTGATTCGACCACGAAGACGGCGCACCTCGATTTGATTCAAACCACCCCAGACAACCACCCCTAAAATTCCCACCCAGACCGCCCAGTGTCGTTGCATGACTCAGTTATTCCGCCCTGCTGCTCATTGGCAAACCTTCAATCCATCTCCACCCATAAATGACCGTTGGCAGGACCCAGAGGTTGGGCATACGGCCGAAAGATCTTGCGCTCGTCGGATTGACGCGAAACAACCTCAAGCATCCCCATGAGAATGAACCTTCGGTCCTACCCTCGCCGAACCCGCCCGGGCGGCTTCACGCTCATCGAGCTGCTAGTGGTCATCGCGATCATCGCCATCCTCGCCAGCATGCTGTTGCCGGCTTTGGCACGGGCCAAAGAACAGGGCAAGCGCGCACGGTGCCTGAACAATCTCCGCCAAATCGGGATCGGCATGACGCTCTACGCCAACGACAATAAGGACGTGCTGCTCAAGGCGCGCTTTGACGGCGGCAACTGGGTCCAGATCTCCATCAACGAGCCCGAGGCAGGATCGGCGCGCCAACTGGGACTGCCCGTGGACACCAATTCAACCGTGGCCAAGATGTGGACCTGCCCCAATCGGCCCGATTTCCCGACCTATGAGCCGGAATACAGGCAATTCAACATTGGCTACCAGTACTACGGGGGCATCGACAAGTGGAGCAATCCGGCGGGCATTTTCGATTCGAGGAGCCCCGTAAAGACGGCGACCTCCGAACCGGGATGGGTCTTGGCGGCCGATGCGGTGATGAAGGTGGACGGCAAATGGGGAGGCGGTCGTGATTCGGCATTCAAGGGCATGCCGCCGCACCAGGGTCTCGGGAAAAAGCCCATCGGCAGCAATCACTTAACACTCGACGGCGCGGCCCGTTGGGTGCAGGTCCAGAAATTGTTGTTCCTTCATAGTTGGAACACCGGCGGAGCCCGCGATTCCTACATGTTCCAAGACGACATCGGGCCCGAGTTGCAGGCCAAGGTCGCCCAGATCCGACTCAAACTTTGAGCAGGGTTTTCCTCCACCGGAACGAGATGATGGCCCATTGAAATCACGGCCTGAGCGTTTTCCAGCGTTCCCTTCCAGGCGAGGCGAGGGAATCCTCAGCGCATGTCGATCCGGACCCTGTCGCGCGTCTTGGCTGTCTTGCTGTCGATCACCCTACCGACTTTTCAAGCGGCCCATGGCGCGGAGTGCACCGTACCTGCCTTCACGGCCTACACCCTGCCCAACACAGATTCACCCCGGGTTACCGAGCGGGCCGGGGTGCGCGGGTGGACTGATCCCAGTCAATCAGTCCATTGGTATGGGCGTTTAGCGGTGCCGGGGCGTTTCCAGGCACGACTCCGCTTGCGCTTACCCGACGGAATGAAAACCAAGCTACGCTTGACCGTGGCCGGGGGATTTCGGGAAGTGACGGTCCGAGGAAACTCGAATCCGGAACCGGTGACCGCCGACTTCGGGACCTTCACCATAGAACGCCCCGGTTATCAGGATTTCCGGCTCGAATCCCTCAATCCAAAGGGCCAAGACGCCGGGCAGCTTGAGGCTCTTGTCCTAGAGGGTCCCGCCATCGAAGGGGCCCACTTCAATCTCAAGGAGCGGCGCAACGCGGCTTCGGTCCACCTCAGTTACAAGGCTCCGACCAACGCCATCGCCGCCTTTTATTGCGAAGTCACCGCGATTGAAGAACCGGTGACCACCTTCTACATGGCCTGCGGCTGGCACCGGGGATATTTCGGCATGCAGGTCAACAGCCCCTCTGAACGGCGCATCATTTTCTCGGTCTGGGACAGCGGCAACGAAGCCATCGATCGGAACAAGGTCTCCGCCGAACAGCGGGTCCAACTTCAGGGCAAGGGCGACGGTGTTTACTCGGGCGACTTCGGCAATGAGGGAACCGGCGGCCACAGCCACCTGAAGTACTCGTGGAAGACCGGTGAAACTCAACGCTTCCTGGTCACCGCTCAGCCCACTAACGAAACATTCACGATCTATTCGGGGCATTACTTCCATCCCGACAGCCATCGCTGGATGCTGATCTCTTCGTGGAAAGCCCCACGCGAGGGCGGATGGCTGCGCGGTCCTCACAGCTTCAGCGAGAACTTTTCGGGCGGTACGGGTCACCTGCCCCGAAAAGCCCTGTACGGCCGCCAATGGATCCGCACCTCGGGAGGCGAATGGCTCGAGATCACCGAGGCCAGTTTCAGCCACGACCCCACGGGCAAGAGCGACCGATTGGATCGCTTTATGGGCGTTGAAGCCGGTCAGTTTTTCTTGAGCCACGGCGGCTTCTCGGAAGGAACCATGCCCTTCGGCCAACGATTCACCCGCCCCGCGAGCAGGCAACCTCCGAAGGAATTGGCGGAGTTCTTC
>JBDKKQ010000439.1:0-3335 GCA_039796015.1 Verrucomicrobiota bacterium | reverse complement strand
GACAATGAGCCAACTTCTCCGGGTGCCTTCGGCAAGCGGGGTGGTCGCAATTCACCGACAGTGCTCAACGCCGGCTTCCATATTGCTCAGTTCTGGGATGGTCGCGCCAAGACCCTAGAGGATCAGGCCAAGGGCCCCGTGCTCAACCCCGGCGAAATGGGCATGCCCAGCGAGGCGGCGGTGGTCGAGAAGCTTAAAGCTGAGAAGAAGTACGTCGGAGCCTTCAAGAAGGCGTTTCCAGGCGATTCTGATCCGGTTACTTACGACAATTTCGCCAAGGCGGTCGGCTCATTCGAGCGAACCCTCCGCACGCACGACCGATTTGACGATTTTCTCAAAGGTGACGACAAAGCTCTCACCGCTGCTGAACTGAAGGGACTCGACACCTTCTTGTCGATTGGTTGCACCACCTGCCATACAGGCCCTCTCCTTGGAGGCAACGACTACAAGAAGCTCGGAATCCTCAACGCCTACGAAAACACTGCGGACAAGGGGCGCATCGAGGTAACCAAGGAAGACTACGACGAATTTGTCTTCAAGGTGCCCAGCTTGCGCAATATCGCTCTGACCGCGCCGTACTTCCACGACGGCTCCCAGAAGACTTTGGAGCAGACGGTTCAGAAAATGGCTTGGCTGCAATTGGGCAAGAAGCTCTCCGCCGAAGAAACGAGCGACTTGACAGCCTTCCTCCGGGCGCTTTCCGACAAGAAGCGGTCGGTCGTCGCGGCTAAGTGAACTGCTGACGAATTTATTTAAGGGGTGGAGCCGTCCTTTCGGATGCTCCACCCCGTTTTTACAACGGCTAAGACCCTCGTATTCCGAACAAAATCATCCATGGTAACCATTCTAGAGTCCTCCGTGATGGAAGCGCTGCGCACGGTCAAGTACCCCGGATACAGCCGGGACATCGTCTCCTTCGGATTGGTGAAAGGGGTTCAGATTGACGGTGGCGCAGTGGGAGTGCTTCTTGAATTGACCACTCCGAATCCGGAGATCGGCAATCAAATCGCCGACGCAGCCAAGGCTGCATTGCGGGACCAGATCGAGGGGATCACTGACGCCCATGTGCAGGTTCAGGTACCGCCGCCGACCTCGGCAGTTTCGGCGACTCCGGCCAATACCGGGGTTGCTCAGCGCAATCGCATGCCCGGAGTTCGTCGGGTGGTTGCGGTGGCTTCGGGCAAAGGAGGGGTCGGCAAGTCTACTTGCTCGGTCAATCTGGCGTGCGCCTTGGCGCGTGCCGGATTGCGGGTAGGTCTTTTAGATTGTGACATTTACGGCCCGAGCATTCCGCTGATGATGGGTATCCAGGAGCGGCCCACCCTCACCGATGATGAGCGCTTGGTGCCACCGGTGCGCCATGGGGTGAAGCTCATGAGCATGGGCTTTCTCATTGATCCAGAACAGGCCGTCATCTGGCGGGGACCGATGATCCAGAAAACCATCCATCAGTTCATCAATCAGGTGGCGTGGGGTGACTTGGACTACTTGTTGGTGGATCTGCCGCCGGGCACCGGCGATGCCCAGTTGTCCTTGTGCCAGTCGGTGCCGCTAGATGGTGGAGTCATCATCACTACACCGCAGGAAGCCTCCTTGGGAGTGGTTCGCAAGGGGATGTCGCTCTTTGAGAAGGTTCAGGTTCCGATCCTAGGCATCGTGGAGAACATGAGTGGTTTCCGTCTCGCCGATGGAACACGCGTGGACATCTTCGGGCATGGCGGAGGGCGTCTTGAAGCCGAGCGCAAAGGAGTCACGTTCCTGGGAGAAATTCCGTTGGTTGTCGCGATCCGCGAGGGCGGGGACCGTGGCGAACCAGTGGTGGTGGCCGACCCGATGGGTGAGGCGGCCCGGGCTTTCTCAGCGGTGGCTGCCGGGTTGCAGCAGTGCTTTCCGGGCGGCTGAACTTGTGAACTTGAGGAGATCTTAGGCTGAAAACCTTGGGCATTGCCGACTAGGCCTGCTGCAGCAATCCTACAACCGTGTTTCGTGAACTGGGCAAGATGCTGGTGCTTTTTGGGGCGACCCTGAGGGCATTGCCGAGAATTTTTCGCTATCGGCGCAATTTGGCCGAGCAGTTGTTCGAGATTGGCAACGCCAGTCTCTTCATGGCGTGTGTTCTGTCGCTCTTCATCGGGGGCGTGTTGTCGTTGCAGGCGGGGCCCTTGCTGGCCCAGCGAGGCCTCGGTTCCATGCTGGGCGGCTTGGTGGGTGCCTCGCTAGCCAAAGAACTGGGCCCGGTGATGATGTCGATCCTCATCGCGGGTCGCATTGGTTCGGCCATGGCGGCCGAGTTGGGATCCATGAGGGTTTACCAAGAGATCGATGCCTTGCGAACCCTGAATATCGACCCGGTCGAGTACCTCGTGCTGCCGCGGGTCGTCGCCATATCACTGGCACTGCCCTGCCTGCTGGTGTTTTCGCTGCTCATTGGTTCAGCCGGTGGTGCCTTCGTGGCGGCCCTCAACCCGGAAGTGGCTGTGTCGGCAACGGCCTTCTTCAACAGTCTCAAGGCGACTTTGGAACCGCGGGACATCATCCACGGACTGATCAAGACCTTTATCTTCGCCATCACGGTGGGTGTGGTCTGCTGCAATCAGGGCCTCGATACCATGGGCGGTCCTCGCGGAATCGGGCGCAGCGTCACCAAGGCGGTTGTGAACTCGATCGTGTTCATTCTAGTGCTCGACTATGTCATCACTCGGATGCTCTTACCGTTCACTCAGGCATCGATGGCGGGAGGGTTTTAAAATCCATGACTTCTGCGAAGATTGCTGAATCGGGCGTGGCCGTCCGAGTTCGCCAACTCCGAAAATCCTTCGGGTCCCAGATCGTTCTCGACGGCGTTGATCTTGAGATTCAACCCGGAGAAATCTTTGTTTTAATGGGTCCGAGTGGTTCCGGGAAATCGGTGTTGCTGCGCCATTTGATCGGACTCGAGACGGCCGATTCTGGCGAGATTTTGCTCAACGACACGCGTATCGAGGACGAAGGCATTCGCGATCGGTTCCGCTTGGCCATGGTGTTCCAGAGCGGAGGTTTGCTCAACTCACTGACGGTGGGTGAAAATGTTGGCCTTTACCTATCGGAACACCGCCTGAAACCCGCGGCAGAGATTGAGCGGATCGTTCAAGAGAAACTGGCGTTGGTGCATCTGGGGCCAAAGGATTCCCTAAAGTATCCGTCGGAACTTTCGGGCGGCATGAAAAAACGAGTAGCCATTGCTCGGGCACTCGTGATGGAGCCGCAGGTTGTTCTCTACGATGAGCCGACCAGTGAATTGGATCCGCTGGTCGCAGTGACGGTCGGACGAGAAATTGTGCGGGCCAATGCCGTGA
>JBDKKQ010000438.1:0-3971 GCA_039796015.1 Verrucomicrobiota bacterium | reverse complement strand
ACGAACACATCGAGGTCGCCGTCGTTGTCGAGGTCGAACCACGTGGCCGCGGTGCTCCACTCGTCCGGACTCCCGCCGACGCCGGCCGCCGCGGTGACGTCCTTGAAGTGTCCGCCGCCCTCATTGTGGAAGAGGTGAGCCCCACCCACGGCGGTGATCAACACGTCGGGCTTGCCGTCGTTGTCGTAGTCACCCACCGCAGCGCCCATGCCGTAGAACGGAATTTCGAGGCCGGATCCGGCTGAGATATCGGTGAAGCGGATGGCTCCGCCGGCTGGCGTGTCGTTGCGGTACAGGGCGCAACCGGGAGAAGGCGGCCCGGAATTGGCCCAAGGCCAGCGGTTGCCGTTAATTAGAAGCAGGTCGGCATCGCCATCGCCATCCGCATCGAAGAAGGCCGCGCCGGCCCCCATGGTTTCGGGCAAGAGCTTCTCGCCAGTGGCTCCCGTAAAATGACGAAACTGGAGCCCTGCCACTGCGCTGACCTCGGTGAAGGGTGCTTTTGGTAGGGTGAGTTTCTGTGCGGTTTGAACCGTTTGCGGAGCCGCCAAGGGCGTCACCTGAACCTTCGCCGGGCCCGTGGTTTTCCGCAGGGCGAAGAAAGCGCCGACTCCCACGACTCCGAGTACGATCAAGGCGACGAGGGACCAGCGGAGTCCGGTGCGGATGGCGCGGTCGTCGGACTCCACCCACTCCTCGGGTTCGTTGGGGCGTTGGGGCATAGCGTGACTGTATCAGGGCAGCGGCCGGTGGTCAGCGACTCAGCGGGCGGCGGTGGTCTTGGCCGGCAGCGGCGCCGGGATGGGGCTGGACGTCGATACGCCCCGGGACTGAGACGCGCCGATGGAAAGGCTCTGCGGATGTTGTAAGTCGTAGAGCACGATCGCTTGGGTGGCGTGGTCGGCTGCGGGATTGTTGCGTCGGGCGGTGGCCACGGCGCGGTCGCGGGCATTGTCGTCGGGGCGGTAGCGCTCGTGGAGTTTTCGGTGACGTTCGCTGGCGGCCGAGTCGCCGAGCGACGCATGGATGAGACCCAGATTATAGTGCGCGGTGAGATTCTCGGGGTCGATGGTCAGGGTGCGGTCGAAGCGTGTGGCCGCGGCCCGCAAGAACTCTTCCTTTCGAGCCGGATTGGCGCGTTCCATCTTAGCCCGTTCGAAGAGGGTTTGCCCCAGTTCATTGATCACCTCGTAATCTCGGCTGAAATCGAAGCCGCGCTTTTCCAGCTCCGGGTACCGGTCTTCGAGAATGCTCGTGAGCTGCTGGATGGATTCGTCGAGGAAGCCGTTCTGCTTGTTCACTAGGCCGTTGAGCCAGGCGATGGTCCAGCGGTTGCCGGGCGGGTCGAAGCGCTTGGCGTCATTGGCGCGTTGCAATGCAGCCACCGCGTCGTCGAGACGACCCTCCTTGAAGAAGACACGTGCCAAGTTCAGCGGGCCGTCGGCACGACCGAGGGCTTCCACCCGGTTGAAGGCGCCGGCCGCCTGAATGAGTTCGCCCTTCTCGCTGCCCTTGTCGCCCTTCAGGAAGAGTCCGATACCGTAGTCGTTCCAGCGCTGCCATTCGAGGATCTTGGAGGGGGCGTTGGTCGTCGCGGTCGCTCCATTGGCCCCTCCCTCGATCTCGAACTGGAGCCGGTCTGAGGCCATGACGGTGACCGGCAAGTCGTTGGTCACTAGCAACGGACCGTCCTTCACGTAGTTCGGAGCGTAGGTGTAGTTGAAGTAGATCGTGTCGAACTTCCGGTAGTTGACCTTCACCTCGACCGTCAGCGGCGAACGCTGCTCTTCGGGCACGGTGAGTTTGTAGTGCAGCACGTGTGCCGCACCGGGCGGGATCTGGTTGTTGTAGAGTGGGGTGAAGATGTCCTGTGCGTTGCGGCGGTCGATGCGGTTGCCGTCCTTGTCGAGCATGTAGACGTTGAGGAAGTGCGACCACGGATCCACCTCGCCATGACGTCCGGTGGCTCCGGAGCGGCCGACCCTCTGGCCTTGCCCATCGGTCACCGACACCTCGGCCCAGATCTCGTTGGAATCAACCGTACCCTGGGTGAGGGGGTGTCCTAGTTTGAGCGTCCGGACCACCGTCTCGATGAGGTAGGTCTTACCGGGCTTGAGACGCGGCAAGGTGGGGCGCAGCGGTGCGACGAGCGGCGAGTCGATGGTGCCGCCCTCCTTGACGCCGAAGAGGTCGACGCGAATGCAATCCTTCAGGAAGTCCTGCTGGCGACGAATGGCCTCCTTTTGTTCAGGACCGGCGGGCAGCACCTTGGCCGGAATTCCGGTATTGGCTCCGGGAAACGCATGGCTGTGGACAGCCAGGAAGTCATTGGTGCCGTACTTCTTGGCCCCGAAATCGGTGGAGGCTTGGAGCGGCATGTGGCACTCGGCGCAATTGGCCTTGGCCTTGTCGGGATAATAGAACGACCGCGCATTCACGCCTGAAACGCCTGAGAGCAGGTACGAATCGTAGTGGTTCTGGCCGCGCAGGAACTCCTTGTAGTGGTTCACCGCGTAGGGGATGCCCACCTTGTGACAGGTGGAGCAGAACTCGGCCGTCTTATGGAAGGGCTTGAGGAAGGTCTCCTTGTGGAACTGCGGCTTGCCCTTCACCAGCTGCTTATTAACGAAGTAGGCCAGCGAGTTGGTGGGCGCGAAAGCGAAGGGATAGTGGACCGGTTCTTCGATGGTGTAATTGCCGTTGCCGATGGGGCCCTTGTCGGCGCCCTCGAGGTGCGTGATGGAGTGACACGTCACGCAGGTGATGCCCGCCTGCGAGGTCGGGTGGTTCACCATGTCGAAATTCGGATCGTCGAAGGCACCCGAGAAGAACGGCACCGGGTCATGGCAGCCGGCACACCAGCGGGAAGCTTGCACCGATCCGTCGCGTTTTAGGGCCGCCTCACGGGTCTGGCGGATGCTGAACAGGTAGAAGGGGTTGTTGAACGAGCTGAACTTGTGCGCCGAGTGGATGTACGAATTGAAGACGTCCTTGTGGCACTCCAAGCAGTACTCGTTGTTCATCAGCGCCTTGGCTGGGATGAACTTGCCGTTGGCCGTCCGGGCGCTGCTGGGCATGAAGTACTTCTCGCCTGAGGCTGGCGCCTTGGCCGACCAAATGCGCGGGTCGTGACGGTGGAAGGCTACCAGAATCACCACCGCCGCAGCGACGGCCGAGCCCCAGCTAATCCCCATCTTCCAGCGGATGCGTGGCCCGGCCAGGCGGTGCAGCAAGTAGAGCCAGATGCAGAGCAACGGCGTGATAATGTGAGCCCAATACGCCACGGACCGACTGCGCTCGCTCTTGACCTGAATCCACTCGAGGCCATCAAAGCGCACCAGCACCACGCCTGAAATCAGCACCACTAGACTGATGGCGAAGAGCGCATAGCCGACATAGACGGCCTTGCGATTGGGGCGATTCCAGGTGTTGGCAATATGAACCCAATTGAAGATCAGGAAGGGCACCACGAAGAGCAGCCCCAAGATGAGGTGGGCCAGAAACTGAATTTGGTAGGCGTAGTTCTGGTAGCTCACCCCGCTGGCCTGGTCTTTCCAGGTCATGAAGGTAATGGTGAGCAAGTACACCGAGTTGGCTCCCAAGAGCGCCAAGAGCACCCAAATAATGTTCAGCACCCAGCGAAGCCGCGGACCGATGGCGCGGACGTAGCGCTTCGGCGCGGCCGGGGGGCTAGTTGTCGGGTCGGTTTCTCCCATGCGTGTTAAGGGATAGGGGACTATAAGTGGGGATTTTCCACAACTGGGGGGCGAATTGGACTTGGCCGGGGGCGAATTGCTTCGGGCTGACCTGGTTCTTAAGGCCCAAGGCCCGGGAGCCCGAGTTTTTCGACCGAGACCGAGGTTGATGATTGGCTGTTTTTTCCGTCAGCCTTAACCCATGGCCGATGCTCCGGTGACCACTCCCGCCGCCCTGTCGAAGGGGCAGATTTTCTTGAGACGCCTCGGAAGCAC
>JBDKKQ010000437.1:0-5434 GCA_039796015.1 Verrucomicrobiota bacterium | reverse complement strand
TTGCACAAGTCGCGCATGCCCCCGGACTCCAACTGGAACACCCCCAGGGTCTGGGCGTTGTTCAGCAAGTCGTAGGTCTTGGTGTCGTCGAGCGGCAGGTTGTCGAGATCGAGCTGGAGACCGGTGGACTTCCGGATCATCTCAGCGGTGTTGCGAATGACCGTCAGGGTCTTGAGACCCAAAAAGTCCATCTTGAGAAGTCCCAGGTCGCCGACCGGCCCCATGGCATACTGGGTGACGATATCGCCCTCGTCGTCCTGCTTGAGCGGCAGGAGGTTCACTAGCGGCTGGGCCCCGATGACCACGCCGGCGGCATGAACGCCAACGCTGCGAGTCTGGTCCTCCAGGAGGAGAGCCGTGTCGATGAGTTCGCGGGTCACCTCCTCTTCGTCATAGGCCTGCTTGAACTCGGCGTTCTTCTGGAGCGCGTCCTTCAGGCCCCACTTCACGTCGGTGATCATCTTGGCCAGCCGGTCGGCGTCACCGACCGCCAATCCCATGATGCGACCCACATCGCGAATGACCGACTTCGCGCCCATGGTGCCGAAGGTGATAATTTGAGCGACGGCATCCCGGCCGTACTTGTCCCGGACGTAGCGGATTACCTCAGCGCGGCGGTCATCGGCGAAGTCGATGTCGATGTCGGGCGGGCTGACACGTTCTGGATTGAGGAATCGCTCGAAGAGCAGCCCATAGCGCAGCGGGTCGACGTTCGCGATCTCCAACAAGTAGGTGACCATGGATCCGGCGGCCGATCCGCGCGCCACGCAGGCGATACCGTGGTCGCGGCCCCAACGAACAAAGTCACCGACGATCAGGAAATACGAAACATAGCCGGTCTTCTCGATGACCCCGAGTTCCAGCTCCAGGCGATCGAGAATTTTGCGCACAGCCGCTTCGACTAAGACCGGATCCGGTGGCGCCGGTGAAACTGATGGAACCTCTGGGGTCGGACTGTTCGGGCTGACGACGGCATCGACCTCCGGGGTGGGCGGCGGGGGAAAGAGGAACACCAACCGCTCCGGGTGGGTCACGGCCTCGACCACAATGCTCGAGCCGTCGACATGGGCCTGAATGGAATACCGGAGGCGCAGTCCGTCGCAGAGCAGCTTGCGCAAGTATCCCTCACGGGTCCACGTCTCGGGTGGCTGGAATACCGGGTAATGCTCCGCGCCCTTGCCGTAGCGGATCTCCAAATTGCATTTCTCGGCCACCTCGACCGTGTTGAGGACCGCTTCGGGCACCTCGGCAAAGAGATGCTTCATCTCCTGAGCCGACCGCAGGAAGAATTGTTCCTGCTGGTAGCGCATCCGCTTGGCGTCGCTCAGCTGCGACTGGGTGCCGATGCAAATCAGGCAGTCGTGCGCCCGCGAATGGTCTTTCTGAACATAGTGGACGTCGTTGGTCGCGACGCACTTGAGTCCGAACTCTTTGGCCCAGGGAATGAGCTGTCGGTTGACCTTGGCCTGTTCTGGAATGCCGTGATTCTGGAGCTCTAGGTAGAAGTTTCCGGGCCCGAAGGTCTGCTTGAAGAAATCAATCGTGTTCCGGGCGCGCTTGAGATCGTCCTTGAGGATGGCCTCTGGAATCTCACTGGCTAGACAACCGCTCAAGCCGATCAGGCCTTGTCCGTGCGCGGCTAGAATCTCCTTGTCGATGCGAGGCTTGTAATAATAACCCTCCAGATGGGCGGAGGTGACCAGCTTGATCAAGTTCTTGTAACCGATCTCGTCGCGGGCCAGCAGCACCAGGTGGTGATAGACATCGCGCATTCCCCCAGAGCCTTGTTTCTTTTCCAGGCGCGATCCGGGAGCGATATACACCTCGCAACCGAGGATGGGTTTGATGCCGGCTTTCTTGGCGGCTGAGTAGAACTCGATCGCCCCGAACATGTTGCCATGATCGGTCATGGCGACAGCGGGGAAATCTAACTCCTTCGCCCGGGCCATCAACCGGTCGAGGCGGCAGGCAGCGTCGAGCAGGGAGAACTCGGTGTGAAGGTGCAGGTGGGCGAAGTCGGCGGGCATCGCGTTGGCAACTATGCGAACCAATTGCTCCGGCAACAAGCACCCGGGCGTGTCGTCTCAAGGGCAGCACAGCCTTTGCAGAAACAATCCACCGCTAGAAACACCTCAGGGACAGGTCCGAGGCAGGGCTTTGGCTCGATAGGGTCCACGGGAATTTGGTCAAAAAGGGACATTCCGACAATAATTAGTCAGTCCTTGGGCGTTTTGGTGAGAGGCGGCAATCACTAAACCACGTTGGCAAGGCTTAAGCTTAGTTGAAGACGTGGAAACAAGTATCCCAAAACCCGCGCAAGCAGGACTCGGATCACTCCCCGCCGCCGGGGCCATCATGGTTCCGGCACCCGTCCCACCCCCATCCCCGAACGGTTCCGGCAAACAGGCTTGAACCGGTGCTTCTGAAGATTCTGGCCCGGAGGTCGTTCCACCGCCCTCCGGGTTTTCTTTTTGAAGTCCGGTACCCGCTCAAAGCCCGCCCGTCTGCGGTCACCCGTCGGCAGCGAGGGCGCCGATTAGCGGCGCACATTGCGATTGCCCGGCGAGCGGCCGAACTGATGGATCCAAAATCCGTGCAGGAACTGACGGAGACTCCGGACGGTCTCCTGAGGGACTTCGAGGGCCGCCAGTTCGCTCCAGTGCGCCTCCAACAACGTCTCCATCAGGGCACGGGCTTCCGGGGACAACCCTTCGGGATCGGGTTGAAGACCTTGGATGGCCAAAAAGCGCAAATCCCACGCGAACTGCGCCCGAGCCATCGGGCCCTGGATCTCTAAGAATGCCAGAAACTCGAGGAAGAGTCGGTGCGCCTCGGGTTGGGGTGTTTCTGTTTCTGTGACCTGCTCCAGCGTGGCCACCGCATGGGCGATCAACTCTAGGGAGACGAGCTCCCGTCTCAGGGAGCCATGGGTGTTTCGGACAACGACTTCACTCAAGGAATGGAGATCGCCCTTGGGGTTGCGGCGAAACGAGAACTCCGTCTCGAAGCACCAGTCGAGCTTACCGCGAAAGACCGACTTCGGCCCGCGGGCTCCCTTGGCCACGGTGGCCAGACGACCGTGTTCGGGAGTAAGCCAATGGACGATCAGGCTGGTGTCGCCGAGGGGACGCAGGCGGATAACAATGCCTTCGGATCGTTGGGCGGTCATGGGGCGGTCGTTGCCCGACGTCGGGAGGACAATCGAAGCGGGCTGGCCAGTGGCATCTCTAGCTCGTGGTGACGGCTGCCCACCCAGCGAACCCATCGGTTTTCCTCCCGCTTCATGGAGCGCCGCAGCGCCGGCTCCAAGTCATCGTATCCGCGCAGGTGCAGGATGCCATGGATGACGTATCGAACGACTTCCTCAGTCCAGGTCGTTCGGAAGGCCTGGGCCTGATCGACGGCGTCGGCGACCGAAATAAAGCACTCGCCATGCACGCGTTCGATCGTCGAGCCATGGTCGAAGGTGATGACATCGGTAGAACCCTCATGCTGGAGAAATCGCCAGTTCACCCGGGCCATTTCTCGCGGGGAGACAAAATGAAATCCCACCTCGGCCTCCAAGCCCATGGCCTCCAGGAGGTCCAAGGTAATTTGGCGAAGGACTTTCACCCGTAGCGGACGGTCCTTCTGACGATTGCGCAGGAGGATCACCCTCGCCGCCCCGGAGACCGTCGAAACGGAAACACACGGGGAAGCCGGGGAACTCGCGGCTGCGGAATCACTCACGGCAAATCAATACCCAAGCTTGGCGAGTTCACGCTCCAAGCTGACCTGAAAGGCCATCAAGTCGGGCTGGGAAGGACGGTAACCCTTCTCGTCGGCGACCAGGCCGGGGCGACCCTGCGTATCGATGAGCCACGCAGCACCCTGACCATCGGAGAACCGAACCCGGCCACTGACCATGGCGTTGGGGCGGGTCACGGCATCCACGGTGACCTGAACATCGCCGCCTCCCGGATTTCCATCCGGCGGCACCACCTCGTCGGGCTCGACTGCGCCCGCGGCGGGAACCAACGCAGCGGGGGCGGCCGGAGGAGCCGGCGGCTCCGGATCCTTCGGTATCACTTTCAGGTCATCGATCAGGAATCGCGCCTCCATGTACGTCAGTTTGCAGGCGAAGTCCGTTTCGAGCCGGCTCTGGAAATCGGAGATCTTCATACCCTCGGCGATCCACTGGCGGGCGGTTGCTTGTTGCTCGGTTGTTAAGGTGGCCATGACGTGAAGTAGAAAGCTTAGGGGTTGGAGAGCGGCGGGTCAGTCGCGGAAGTTCACAAAATTGAGGGCTACCGGAAAATCGTGAGCCCGGCAGGCGGTCATCACGCCCTGCAAATCATCCCGGTTTTTTCCGGCGACCCGCAGTTCATCGCCCTGGATGGACGCAGTCACCTTAAGACCCAACCCGCGGATAAAACTGCTAATCTCCTTGGCGGCCACACTTTCAATGCCCTGCTTAATCTTGATGGACTGACGAGCATGGCCCAGGGGTGATAACTCAGCCTCGCCGGCGTCGATGTTTTTGGCGGAGATGCTCCGTTTAGCCAACTTGAGCATCACGATCTCAACCAGGGCCGTCATCTTGAAGGCATCGGGAGCCCTCAGCTTGATCTCGCTCTTCTCCAAAACGATCTCCGCACCGGACCCCTTGAAATCGAAGCGGGTCAGCAATTCCTTCTGAGCTTGGCTGATGGCGTTTTCCACCTCCATCGAACTGACCTTAGAGACGATGTCGAAACTTGGCATGGCCTGATGCTAGACGATGCACCTGCGCCTGCAACGCGGCAACGAGGGCTTTTGTTGGGTTTTCGCGCGCGGATTTAGCCGATGCGCTCTTCACCCGGGCTTGCCCCCGAAGGTTTTTCTGGTGTCACCCGCGCGGGGTCCGACGGTAAGATGGGTCCATGGAGACAGCGCCACCGCCCACGGGCCCCGTTCGGGCCAACCCACCGGCCTCGGCCCCGCTGGTGCCCGGTACGCTGTACTTGGTGGCCACACCCATTGGTAACCTAGAGGACATCACCTTACGGGCCCTGCGAGTACTTCGGGAGTGCTCGGTGATCGCGGCCGAGGACACCCGACACACCGGTCAATTGCTAACCCACTTCGGGATTCGAAAACCGATGGTTAGCTATTTCCGTTTTAATGAGGCCCGACGCGGTGCGGAAATCCTCGACCGGTTGCGCTGTGGCGAAACCGTAGCCCTGGTGACCGACGCCGGATCCCCCGGAATTAGCGATCCGGGAGAACGCATCGTGGCCGAAGTTCTAGCCTCAGGGCTTCGGGTAGAGCCCATTCCCGGGGCCTGCGCGCTGGTGACCGGTCTAACAGCCAGCGGACTCCAAACCGAATCCTTCCACTTCGCAGGCTTCCTGCCCCACAAATCGGGGCAACGAGCCCGGCGTCTGACCGAACTGGGTGCCATCCCCGGAACCCT